>JBEQAI010000084.1:0-10904 GCA_041640415.1 Ammoniphilus sp.
TAAACGTTGGAGCTACTCTTTGCCTTCCGCGACTGTGAGTGAATCTTTTCTGTCTTTCGATACAACGGCTCCTCTTCTGATAGCGGGAGACGCGTTCGTGCCAGATAGTGATCCCTTGGGATATGGACGGGTAGAAACAGCGGTGCTCTCCGGTATTGCAGCTGCAAGAGCGTTACTAGATCTTGAAAAAAGAAAACGATAGTTTTTTCAGTGAAAAAATTCACACCTTGGACATAATAAATAAGGTATGATAGAGGATATCAAATACAGAGAGGTGAGAGACATGCCAACTTGTGATTTCTGTAATCGTACGGTAAAGGAAGGGCAGCAAGTGGAACACTGGATCTGTGATGATTGCAAGGTAGAACCCGAAAAAGAATAGTAGCATTGGTTATAGGCCGTTATTGTACATAGCGGCCTTTTGTCTTTTCTCAGTCAGAAAAGCGTTTCATAATTGACCTCTGTGTCGGAGCTTTGCTACAATGAAAGATAAGCGATTGGAAGGGGTTAATTTAAGATGAACGTCGATCAAGCGTTGGAAACTCTAAAGCAAGAAGGCTATAAATATACGGGTAAGCGAGAAGAGATGATCCGCATTTTTGCTGCCCAGAAACGATATATGTCGGCAAAAGAATTGCTGGACCATATGAAGGACGAATACCCGAATCTCAGCTTTGATACGATCTACCGAAACTTGTCTTTGTTTACTGAGCTAGGGATCTTAGAAGAGACCGAGCTTAGCGGGGAACGGAAATACAGATTCCAGTGCAGCGATGATCATCACCATCATCACTTGATTTGCTTAACCTGTGGGAAGACCAAGCACCTAAGGGCTTGTCCTTTGGATGGAATGCTTGGGGCTCCTGACGATTTTACCATTACTGGACATAAGTTCGAAATCTATGGTTACTGTAATGAATGTGGCACCCAATGAGCTTTTGAGTCCGATAAGGGCTTTTTCTTTTTATAGAAAACGAGTAACATCATTATTTGAAGCGTCATAAACGACGTGGAAGGAGAAAGAGCATGTCGGAGCAACACATACTGGAAGCTTCCCGAAAGTTATTCGCCATGTATGGGTATGACTATGTTTCTGTTCGGAGGATTGCTTCTGAGGCAGATGTCAATATTGGATCTATCTCCTATTACTTTCATAATAAGATTGGCATTCTACAGAAAATTGTAGAGGATTTCTATGCTGGGTTGGGGGAGGCGATCGATCCCATATTTGATGGCCCAATTACTGACAAAGTGGAAGCGATTAGAGAACTGACAGGGAAATCCATTGAATATATGTATCAGCATTTCCATTCCTCGCGTATTATTATGAGGGAAATTACGCTTGAGACTGAGCGGTTTGATGAGGTAATCAAGCCTAACTACCTGGTAATCAATAATAAGGTCATTGACTTTTTTGAACGCATAGGCATTGAGAAACCTCGTAGGGCATTAATCAAATTTATGGCCTTGACGCGATTTCCGTTCACCAATGCGAATAGTGTGGAATTATATTATCAGCGACCTTTCGGACCTGATTTGTTCGATGACTATGTGGAAACAGTTTTATCTTCCTTATCTAGCGAACTGTCGGCATAAGCCCACAGTTTTTTCTGCTTTTTGCCCCATTTCTGTGAATATGGTATAGTATACTCCGAAAAAATAAAGAGAATAAGGATTCTAAGAATCTGGCGAGGTGCCACCCACATGCTATTGCAAAAGTTACTTCCTAATCTACATGTGAAGTCTATATACGACATCGATTTGCAGGCCTTAAAGGAAAAAGGAATTAAGGGGATTATTACGGATCTTGACAATACCCTAATCGAATGGGACCGGCCCAATGCCACACCAGAACTAATGGAATGGCTGGAACGTCTCAAGCAAGAGGGCTTCAGAGTCATTGTTGTATCCAACAACAATCGAATCCGGGTTTCAGCATTTGCCGATCCGCTTGGCATCCCTTTTATTCACGCGGCAAAAAAACCAACCCGATCCCCTTTCAGGGAGGCCATGGGATTGCTAGAGCTCCAGCCGGAAGAAGTCGTTGTGATCGGGGATCAGATGTTTACGGATGTGCTGGGAGGAAATCGGCTGGGCTTATATACGATTTTGGTTATTCCTGTTGCTCAGACCGATGGTTTCTTTACTCGATTCAATCGTCAATTGGAACGATTGGCTCTTGCTTGGATGAGGAAAAAAGGGCTTATTACTTGGGAGGACAAGTAGAATGGAATCAATGGTTGAAGCAAGACATTGTGCTGGATGCGGAGTAGGGATTCAGATCGAGGACCCCAAAAAGCCTGGGTTTGTCCCTTCTGGTGCACTAGCAAAAGAAAAAATTATCTGTCAGCGGTGCTTCCGAATCAAACATTATAATGAAGTAGCGCAAGTTTCCATGGATGATAATGATTTTATCCAGATCCTGAATGAGATTGGATCAACGAAGGCATTAGTCGTTAAAGTTGTAGACATTTTTGATTTTAATGGGAGCTGGCTTAAAGGGCTTCATCGGTTTGTAGGTGCTAATCCCATCTTATTAGTGGGCAATAAGCTGGACCTTCTCCCTAAGGCCATCAATACAAACCGACTGGTAAACTGGATGAAGTATGAGGCTAAGCAATTGGGGCTTAAGCCAGTGGACGTTGTGCTTTGCAGTGCTCAGAAAGGAACGGGTATTGAACGGTTGGTCGAGGCCATGTCAACGTACCGCAAGCGTCAGGATGTATACATAGTTGGAGCTACTAACGTGGGGAAATCAAGCTTGATTAACCGCTTATTAAAGGAGTACGGTGAAGGGGATACTGAGCTTACTACCTCCCGCTTTCCAGGAACTACGCTGGATATGATTGAAATACCGATTGATGAGAAAACGTCTATGTTCGATACCCCAGGTATTATTAACCGGGACCAGATTGTACATATGGTTAGTCCTGAGGATTTGAAGCTCATCTCTCCAGAAAAAGCGATCAACCCGATAGTGTTTCAGTTGAACGATAACCAAACTTTATTTTTGGGGGCGATGGCGCGCATTGACTTTGTCAGAGGGGACAAGCAATCGTTTGTGGTCTATGCCTCTAACCGGATTCATATTCATCGAACGAAGCTAGAGAAAGCGGATGAACTTTACCTTACCCACAGAGGTACAGACATTCTCTCTCCGCCTTCAGGAGAAAAGGCGAGCATGTTGCCTTCCTTTAGGAGAGTTTCTTTTAAAATCCCGCCTGGGGAAAAGAAGGATATAGTCATTTCGGGGCTAGGCTGGATTACACTGGGGACAGCCGGGGCATGGGTAGACGTGCATGCACCTGAAGGCGTTTCGGTCCTCATTCGCAATTCCCTTATATAAAGAACTAATAGGAGAGGAGTTTATAGCTATGAATAATCAAACCGTCATGACGGGGCTGTTTGGAAACCCTGTTGCTCAATCCATGTCTCCGGCTATGCAAAATGCTGCCTTTCAAAAACTAGGGCTGAACTTCGCGTATGCAGCTTTTCCTATCGCAAACGAGAACCTGCAGGATGCTGTAAAAGGAATTAAGGCTCTCGGGTTCCGGGGAGTAAATGTAACGATTCCGCACAAAGTGGAGATTATGGCTTACTTGGATGAGATTGACGAAGAGGCCAAGGAAATTGGTGCAGTAAATACCATTGTAAACGATGGCGGCAAACTGATTGGCTATAATACGGATGGAGCGGGTTATGTGAGATCTCTCCTGCAAGAAACCGGAATCCGTCTCGACGGGAAGCGCGCATTGCTCGTCGGTGCAGGAGGGGCAGCACGTGCTGTAAGCATTTCTTTAGCCCGTCATGGGGTGAAAGAGATCACGATTGCAAACCGAAGCGTGGATAAGGCGAAAAAGCTCGCAGAAAATGCTGAGAGATATACGGAAGTGAAGGCGATTGATCTGGGTAGCCTTAGCTCTAGTTCCCTAGCAGATACCGACCTTTTAATTAATACAACGTCCGTCGGGATGTATCCTCAGGTCGATGACCTGCCGATTCCAAGCGAATTCCTTCATTCGGGGCTGCTCGTTAGCGATTTAATTTACAACCCAATGCAAACCAGACTCTTGAAGGAGGCAGCTCTTGCTGGTGCATCAACCCATGAGGGTCTCGGGATGTTTATTCATCAAGGGGCATTGGCTTTTAAGCTTTGGACAGGGGTTGAGGCTCCTATTGATGTCATGACAAATGTTGTACTGGAGAAGCTACGAGGAAAGCAAAACTAAGCATAAGGTGTGATAGAAATGTTGACAGGAAAGCAAAAAAGATTCTTAAGAGCGGAAGCCCATCACCTGAACCCCATTTTTCAGGTTGGCAAGGGTGGAGTCAATGAAAATCTAATTAAACAAATCGATGAGGCCTTGGAAGTTCGTGAGTTAATTAAGGTCTCGATTCTGGATACGTGCGGGGAAGAAAAAGGGGAAGTGGCCGACAGATTAGCAGAGGGCTCTGGAGCTGAGCTTGTCCAGGTGATTGGAAGAACGGTCGTTCTATATAAGGAATCCAGAGAAAATAAAAAAATTGAATTGCCTTCTTAACCATGAAAGTTGGAATTCTAGGTGGAACCTTTGATCCCATCCATCTTGTGCACCTTTTAAGCGCGGAACAGGCAAGGGAGCAGATGGGGTTAGATGAGGTATGGTTTATGCCTGCCCGGATTCCCCCTCATAAGGATGGGAGCGGAGTAAGCGATGCCCGGCAACGACTTAAAATGGTGGAGCTAGCGATCGAAAATATTTCTCACTTTCATGCAGTTGACTTTGAGCTGGAGCGGTCGGGTCCTTCTTATACGTTTGATACGATCACCTTGCTGCGTGACCGGTTTCCCAAGCATGAATTTTATTTTATCATCGGGGGCGATATGATTGATTATTTGCCTCACTGGCATCGCATTCAAGAGTTAGTACAATGCGTGCAGTTTGTGGGAGTGCATCGTCCTGGATATTGTCCAGATAATGAGTTTGCAAAGAAGCATGTCAGAATGGTGGAAATGCCGTTAATGGATTTGTCCTCTACTTTCATTCGAGAACGAAGAAAAGAGGGCCAATCCATACGGTTCATGGTTTCAGATAAAGTTAGAGAATATATTGAGGAGAATCGGTTGTATGAATCGAGATGAATTATTAGGCAGAGTAAAAGAGCAGATGACAGATCATCGCTTTACTCATACCTTGGGGGTAGCAAGTACAGCGGTGGCTCTAGCCGAGCGTTATGGTGCCGACCAGCAAAAAGCTGAACTTGCAGGCTTTCTTCACGATTTTTGCAAATACTGGGGTAAGGACAGGATGAAAGAGCTGATTGAACAAAGCGACCGGATCCCCTGTGACCTCCTTACCTATGATAAGGAGCTATGGCATGCGCCTGTTGGCGCTTTGGTGGTTGAGCGTGATTTGAACATCAAGGATGCTGAGGTCTTGAACGCCATCCGTTTTCATACTTCCGGAAGGCCAGGTATGAGCCTTCTCGAGAGAATTCTTTGGCTGGCAGACTACATCGAACCAGGAAGGCACTTTCCTGGCGTAGATGAAGTTCGCGAGTTGGCCAACCAGGACCTAAATCGGGCATTGGTTAAGGCATTGGGGAATACCATTACCTTTCTAGTTAAACAGCAAAAGCGCATTTACCCTTTAACGATTGACACTTATAATGATCTTGTCCAGGAGCTTGATAGGCAAGAAAGGAGCAGTTATACATGACTGTATTGGAAATAGCAAAAAGAACCGCTGAGATTCTTGAAGATAAAAAAGCCAGCAATATCATGATTATGGATATAAAAGATCTTTCGGTAATCGCAGATTACTTTGTGATCTGCCACGGAAACTCTTCCACCCAAGTGCAGGCCTTGACAGCGGAGCTGAAAAAGAAAGTGCATGAACTCAACATTGAGCTAAAAGGGGTAGAGGGCTATGACGAGGCAAGATGGGTACTTGTAGACTTAGGCGATGTGGTCGTCCACATTTTCCATAAGGATGAAAGAGAATATTATAACATCGAGCGAATTTGGGGAGATGCGAGTATTGTCACGACACACTAGTTATCAGCATTTAGCGCAGGTTTATGATTTACTGATGACTGAAGCTCCATACGAGCAGTGGATCAGCTTTGCTGAAAGTATGTGGGATCGGTTCGGAGCAAAGCCTCGGACTATATTGGACTTGGGTTGCGGAACAGGGGCCATCGCTATTCCATTAGCTCAACTGGGTTATCGCGTAATTGGAGTAGACCTATCTGAGGAAATGCTGGCCATAACTTATGATAAAGCCAAAGAAAAAGGCGTACAGGTTGAACTTCTCCACCAGGATATGAGAGAACTTGAAGTCGCTGCGGAAGTGGATGCTGTTGTCAGCTTTTGCGATTCCATTAATTACTTAACAGAAGGCGCCGATGTATATCGGACATTCTTGCAGGTTTATGGTGCCTTAAAGTCAGGGGGACTTTTCCTATTTGATGTCCATTCTCTTTACAAAATCAATGAAGTCTTTGCTGATTCAACCTTTACGCTTACAGAAGAGGACGTTTCCTATATTTGGAACTGTGAGCTTGAGGGAGAAGCGAAGGTCTATCATGACTTAACGATATTTGCTAAAGAAGGGCATCTATACAGAAGGTTCGAGGAAGTTCATGTCCAGCGAGGCTACAGCCATGAGCAGCTAGCCGAGTGGCTCCATCAGGCCGGTTTTGAACTGCTGCATTGCTCAGCAGACTTTACCACTCAGGAACCAACAGACGCCAGTGAAAGAATTTTTTATGTGGCTAGGAAAAAGTAAAAGGCAAATTCCAAAAGCGAGCCAACGCTTTAGGAATTTGCCTTTTTGCCTATAGCATAGATCAGTGCTTCTGAAATGACATGCGCCATCTCCATTACCGTGTGCAGGCGAGTATTATGGAGGACCATGGTATCTAGAAATCCATTGCTGTTGACTATGCCTTTAATATGAAAATCGCCTACGGAAGGTAAAACTTTTCTTACGCCTAACCCTGGCCGCAAGGGACCGTCTACAATCTGGACATCCCCAACATGTTGTGGAAGACCGAGGCAAGCATCTACAGCAATCACCGTTGGTTTAGACTGAGTAGACAGCTTTTCTATAGCTTTTTTTAGATTGAGAGCATGAACGGGTTTTTCTAGTGTTCCCCAGATTTGGGGAGAGGACAGCTGAGCTCGCTCCAAGAGCATTCCGATCAAAGGCCCTAGTGCGTCTCCCGTACACCGATCGGTTCCTATACATAGGATGATGAGATTCGAGCGTTCAGCCTGTTGGAGCAATCTTGCCCTAATATGCTCGCCCAGTAAAGGAACCGCCTGTTGATTCTTGTATGAAACCTG
This sequence comes from Ammoniphilus sp., assembly GCA_041640415.1. Classification (GTDB taxonomy): domain Bacteria; phylum Bacillota; class Bacilli; order Aneurinibacillales; family RAOX-1; genus YIM-78166. The sequence continues at coordinate 7,331 of JBEQAI010000084.1, forward strand.
ATATAGCAGGGACATTTGCAATCACCCACTATAAGGTATTCATTTTTCAGGCCAAGGCATCTAGGGAAAATGCGGATTTTATTCGGTATTGAATTCCCCGTATACCGTACCATCCTCGTAGCCCTTCAACGTATTGTGGTAGGTAATAAGATTATTCGCTTTGAGAAACCCGTCAAATTCCTCGTTTGTGACCGTAGCCTGCATGCCGTGAGATCCCGGAGTAAAAGAGGATTTTCCACCTTTGATGTCATCGAAAAACATAGATAGCATGACATCATTTTTTAACTGTAAGCGAATCATGATCACTCAACTCCTACATTTGATTTCTTTTAAGTTTAGTATGTCTATTTTGGGAAGAAAATTGACAAAAAAAAAACCGTATCCAAGGAGGACACGGCTATTTCTTTTCTTGGTAAAACATATGGGCAACCTCTTCGAGGTCCATATTATACTTTCTGTGCGTATTCTTAAAAACCTGATTAAACACATCTCCGATCCCTTCCAAAGCGGCTAGGCCCGCGCCTGTGACACCTCCAGGGACAAGAACTCTTTGCTGAAGGGTCTCCAGATCGAAGGGCCCCTTGGAAATGAGATCGGCGAAGCCAACAATCATCTGGCTTGCCAGAAAAGTTGCCTCTTCGCGGCTAATCCCCGTTTCCTCCACTGCCGCGGCAATGAATCGCTGAAGGAGGTAGCTCATAAAGGCCGGACCGCAGCTGACAATGTCAGAGGACACACGGGTATAGGCCTCCTCAATTTCCAGAGGCGAACTGATCTTCGAGAACAGCTGATGGATCCATTCACGCTCTGACCCTGTGCAGCGATTCCCAAACATGATGAGAGAGGCGCCTGCCTGAACAGAATTCGTGATGCTGGGAATGACTTTTGCCGCTTTGCAAGGCAACTGCTTTTCAAGGTCACTAAGTAAGATGGGACTGGTGATGGAGATGACGATTTGTTCAGGTTTGATCCAAGGAAGGATATCATCAAAAACCTTCTTGAATTCCAAAGGCTTCACGCAGATGAAGATCACCTGGCTTTTTTGCACAACCTCAGCGTTTTCTGCAGCCGCAGCTAGACCCGGATACAGCTTGGAAAGCTTTAAGACCTTTTCCCTCGTTCGATTGCTGGCTGTTATTTGATCTGGCTGGAGGGCACCCGAAGAGATAAACGAATCGAGTAGAATGCTGCCCATACTCCCCGTGCCAATAAAGCCTACACGCATGGTTAATTCCTCCCGTAAAAATGTATATTTTTATATCTATGACAGGTGGAATGCTTCCATACGTTAAATCTCTTGAACGAACCGGAATCCTTGGGTTATACTAGCCTTGGTTAATGAAGTCAATGATCATTTGCTTCGTGACCATCTTTCTAGAAGGGAGATGATGCTTAGCCGCCAGTTGGTTGATCTCAGCTGTAACCTGATTGATTGCCTCTAGAGTGAACTCCTCACCATTCATCGCTTGCTTTACCACTTTTTCAATCTCACTTTCCCTAACCTTGTCCAATCTTCGATAAGACTCTACAAGACTCACCGTTTGATTCACCTTTTTTGATATTTCAAGATGCACGCTCATTTTCATTCATCCTCCATTCCTCTTATGCTCATTCGATTATAATGAAACCCCATATGATTTACAAGCAACTGAATATCTGTGGAAGGAGCCGTTTATGCTTCAATGGACCCCTCGCGAAAAAAAACTTGCCGTATTGTTAGGATTATCCTTAGCCTTCCTTTTAAGTATGAGCTATGTCCTCTGGAGTACGGATTCTGTGAAGGAAGATTCTATGCCGTTCGAAGCCAAGCTTTATGAAGAACCGGTGGGAGAGGGGGAGGTTGCTCCCCTTGCAGAACTAGACACGATTTGGGTTGATGTAAAAGGGGCCGTCCATCGACCAGGAGTTTACGAGCTGACCGGCAGTTCACGAGTCTACCAAGCTTTAGAGGCTAGCGGCGGTATGCTTGCCGAGGCAGAAACCAGAGCTGTTAACTTAGCGAAGCCTCTTCAAGACGGTGAAATGGTGTATATTCCCTTGAAAGGAGAAGAGCCCTTGCTTACGCCAAGCGCTAGCAGCGGGAAAGCGGGCTCCCGCGTCAATATTAACACAGCGAAGGCTGAAGAACTGGACCAGCTTCCTGGGATTGGAGCAGTCAAGGCTGCTGCTATTGTCGAATACCGAGAAAAGCAAGGCCGTTTTGAAAGAGTAGAGGATCTGAAGAAGGTTACAGGGATTGGGGACAAGTTATTTGAAAAGGTAAAGGCACAGATTAGTGTGAAGTAACAATGCGGTTGACAGATTTAGGATCAAAACGTATGATCAACTTAATGTTCAGAAGAAAAAGATTTTTGAGGGGGAACGAAGATGACGCAAGAACGCAAACTAGGCTTTGAGACCATTGCTTTGCATGGAGGGCAGACGCCGGATCCCACGACCAATTCGAGAGCGGTTCCGATCTATCAGACATCCTCTTATGTATTCAATGATACAGAACATGCGGCTAATTTATTCGCACTTAAGGAATTTGGAAACATTTACACACGCATTATGAACCCCACTCAAGATGTGTTTGAGCAGCGCGTAGCGCAGCTGGAAGGTGGGGTTGCCGCTCTGGCTACCTCTTCTGGCCAGTCTGCGATTACATACTCCATCCTCAACATCGCCCAAGCGGGAGATGAGATTGTGTCATCCAGCAGCCTCTATGGGGGAACTTATGCGTTGTTTGCCCATACCCTGCCGAAGATGGGCATTAACGTATCCTTTGCAGATGTTGACCAACCCGATCAATTTAGGGACAAGATCAATGATAAGACAAAAGCTGTCTTTATCGAAACGATCGGGAATCCCCGCATCAATGTTGCCGATATCGAGAAGATTGCCAACATCGCACATGAGTATGGACTGCCTCTGATTGTGGATAATACCTTCGCTTCTCCATACCTCTGCCGTCCAATCGAGCATGGAGCGGACATTGTCGTGCACTCTGCTACCAAATTTATCGGTGGTCACGGAACTTCTATTGGCGGAATTATTGTAGATTCTGGAAAATTTGATTGGGCCTCTGGCAAGTTTCCTTTGCTTTCAGAACCGGATCCAAGCTATCATGGCTTAGTCTATACTCAAGCACTTGGGCCATTAGCTTATATCATTAAGGCAAGGGTGACTCTGCTTCGAGATATTGGGGCTGCTGTGGCTCCGTTTAATGCATTCTTATTCTTGCAAGGATTAGAGACCCTTCACTTGCGGATGGAACGCCATGTGGAGAACGCGAAGAAGGTAGCTGAGTTTTTAGAGCAGCATGAGCTGGTATCTTGGGTCAACTATCCAGGACTCGAGAGCAATGCTTATTACTCGCTAGCTCGAAAATACATGCCTAAGGGAGCAGGCTCCATTTTTACCTTTGGGCTCAAGGGCGGCCTTGATGAAGGAAAGAAATTTATCAATAGCCTTCAATTATTCTCCCATCTTGCCAATGTAGGAGACGCAAAGTCTTTGGTGATCCATCCTGCAAGTACAACCCACCAGCAGCTGGACGAAGAGAGCCAACGCAAAGCAGGAGTTACCCCTGATA
>JBEQAI010000085.1:0-10896 GCA_041640415.1 Ammoniphilus sp.
TTGCCAGAGCCTCCGTTCTGGCAAGTGTCATTCCTGTCCTGATCCCCATTTTTTTTGGTCATGTGGTGGAAGGAACAGGATATCTGGTCGGGTTTGCTATCATTGCCCTCGTTTCTTCAGGCATTATGGGCATCAGCTTGTTTATGCCCGAGCATCATACGAAAAAAATACAACTCAGACCGTCTTCGTTTCGCCACCCATCCTTCTTCTTGTCTAATGTATTGCAAGGTTTCTATTTCAGTTTTATTGGCGTAGCCGCGGGACTTTTGGTTTACATATCCGGAGAAGGGGAGGCAAGCGTCGGCACCTTCGCTACGTTTTACGGCTTAATCACGCTAGGGGTTAATCTCATCATGGGTTTTATTTTGTCACAGCGATATAACGCGATGGGACTGGTTCTGGCTGTGATGGTCTATCCTCTTGCATCCACCCTTTTCCTAAGTGAGTGGGATATGAGGCTTATCGTTTTTAACTTTTTGGTCGCCGCAGCCGGACCCTTGTTTTTAAATCCTGTAGTAGGTCTTAACTTTACGTATATAAACCAATCTTTCCCGAATGGAGATGAAGGAATCTTTATTCGGGAATGCGGGTTAACGGTGGGAAGATTGCTGTTTTTTTTAAGCTTGGCGCTAGTAGGATTCTCCGCGAAGGCGCTTACGTTCTATGCTTTTTCCTTGGCGGCTTCCTTTTTGCCGCTTAGCGTTTATCTGATCATTAGGAAGTGGGAAAGACCTGCAAAGGTTGCTGGAAAAAAGGAGGAAAGCGCATGAGTAGGGTGGAGCTCGTTATGGATGCCAAAGCGATTCTAGGAGAGGGGCCCAGCTGGGATGCGAAGAAAGGCATGCTCTATTGGGTCGATATCATTGGGAAGAAGATTCACCTGTTTCATCCCATGTCAGGAGAATCAAGGGTAATACCTGTAGAAAAGATGGTAGGGGCCGTGGTTCCAAGAGATTCGGGAGGTGTCATGCTGGCCATGGAGGATGGCTTTTATGCTTGTAATACGGAAACGGAAACTATAGAGAAGCATGGGGACCCTGGCCCCGTTGGAAGCCATATGCGATTTAACGATGGAAAATGTGATGCTGCCGGCCGATTCTGGGCGGGAACCATGGATCGCAGTGAACTCGAGCCTATGGGAGCCCTTTTCGTCTTGGATCCGCATCGAGGGGTAAGAAAAATGGTAGATCGCGTTACGGTCTCCAATGGAATCACATGGAATAAGGAACATACGACGATGTATTATATTGATTCTCCGACAAGGAGGGTGGATGCGTTTGACTTTGATCTGCATTCCGGCGCCATCAGCCGGCGACGGACGGTCGTTCGCATCCCTGAAGGTGAAGGACTTCCCGATGGCATGACGATAGACGAGGAGGGCATGCTCTGGATTGCCCATTGGGATGGCTACCAGGTTTCGAGATGGAATCCAGCAACAGGTGAGAAGCTGGAGAAAATCCCTCTGCCTGTTGCAAGAGTCACATCCTGTATGTTTGCAGGGGACCAGCTGAACGAATTGTACATTACGACGGCACGAATCGGGATCGATCCTAAAGAATTAGAAAATCAATCTCATGCCGGGGGGCTATTTAAAATCCAAACCGCAGTTCGAGGAGTACGTACCTATGGTTATTCCGGATAAAGAAGGATTCATGCAAGTGAGGATCAGACTGTTTGGCGCGATCCAGATGAAGACCGGGTGGTCCGATGATTCGATTTCCCTTCTCCAGAAGGCGACGGTCGCTGAGCTCCTCCAAGCTCTGTATGAAAAAGACCCTGGTTTACAATCCATGATCGAGGGAAAGGAACGAGCTCTATCTGCGCTCATTCTAGTCAACTCCCTCGATATTAAAAGAAAAAAAGGAATGAATACGGTGCTGTCCCATGGTGATCAAGTTGACGTGATTTCCATGATCAGCGGTGGGTAGGATTTACGGTTTATTATTCATAAAAAGGGGGAAAAAGGGCATGCGCGGCGGATATATGGGAAAGATCCTGTTTGTAAACTTAACCACAAGTGAAATTTGGGAAGAGGAATTGAGTCAAAAGCTCCAGCAGGAATTTCTAGGAGGATATGGAATCGGGGCTAGAATCCTTTATAGCCGAATGAAGCCCCATGTGGATCCTCTAGGGCCTGATAACTTATTTGGGATCGTTACCGGACCTTTAACTGGAACCCCAGCGATTACTGGCAACCGCTGGGTGGCTGTAGCCAAATCCCCCTTAACGCATACTTGGGGGGACGCCAACTGCGGAGGCACCTTCGGCCCCGCGCTCAAGCGCTCAGGCTATGACGCCATTTTCGTTGAGGGACAAGCGGAGTCGCCCGTCTATATTTACATTCAGGATGGCCAGGTGGAGATCCGCGATGCGTCTGCAGCTTGGGGAAAAGAGACCTGGGAGGCGGAGGCCATCCTAAAGAAGGACCACGGCGGGACGAAGCCAGAAGCCGCCTTAATCGGCCCTGGTGGGGAAAAGCTTTCTTTAATCAGCGCGGTGATGAATGATGAAGGGCGAGCTGCCGGACGATCGGGATTGGGGGCTGTTATGGGGTCCAAGAAGCTAAAGGCTATTGTCGCCGGAGGCAGTCAACTGATTCCGGTTGCTCGGCCAGCAGAGATGAAGAAGGTTCGGCAAACCGCCAATAAGCAAATGATCAAGCGCGATATTTGGAAGTTTATGAGTAAATACGGAACGACTGGCATTACGGGCGGCTCGGCGATTTCCGGCGATTCTCCGGTACGCAATTGGGGCGGTGTAGGTGTTAAGGATTTCCCCGATGCTGAACCGATTGGCAAGGGGCTAGTCGACAATTATAAGGAAAAGTCCTATGGATGCTGGCAATGCCCCATCGCCTGCGGAGCCATTGTGGAAGTGAAAGAAGGCCCTTATCAAGTACGAGGGCATAAGCCCGAGTATGAAACAACAGGCGGATTCGGCACACTGCTGCTCAACGATAATCCCGAATCCATTATTTATCTCAATGATCTCTGTAACCGGGCTGGCTTAGACGTCATCTCCGTTGCGGGAACGGTCGGGTTTGCCATTGAGTGCCTGGAGCATGGTATTCTTACTCAAGAGGATGTGAATGGGCTAGAGCTCTCCTGGGGAAACCATGAAGCCATTGTCCAATTGGTGAGAGATATTGTGGAGCGAAGAGGGATCGGAAATCTGCTGGCCGATGGAGTCAAGGTGGCTTCAGAAAAACTAGGAGAACGCTCCCGACCCTTCGCCATCCATGTTCATGGGCAAGAGCTTCCAATGCATGACCCTAGGCTCTCACCCGGGTATGCAACGACCTATATGCTAGATGCAACTCCTGGAAGACATACCCAAGGCGGAAGCCATATCATTGAAGAGGGAGCGACGCATCCCTACCTCGGGATTACAGAGCTTATTGCAGATAAGTACAACTATAAAGGCAAAGGCAAGAAGCATAAAATCATGAGCAATTACATCCACACCGTCAATGCCGCAGGCATCTGTCTATTTGGGGACTTTTGTTCCACCCCGGAGGATCTTGCTCAATTTTTGAACGAGGCTATCGGGGAGGAGTTTACTGCTGAGAGAATTCTTACCATCGGAGAACGCATTGCCGCAATCCGAACAGCCTTTAATGTTCGGGAAGGAATCCTGCCAATGGAGATTAAGGTGCCGGATCGAATGGTTGGGATGCCCCCCCAAACCGAAGGACCTCTTCAGGATGTTACGATTGATCTGAAAACGCAAAACGAGGAGTACTTGCGAGAAATGGGCTGGGACCTAAAAACTGGTGCCCCCACGATAGAAAGCTTAATCCGGCTTGGACTCGCGGATGTAGCAGAGGATATTTCATAGAGTGCCTGTCACTCCCCGGATTTTGTCGAGTGCTATTTGTGAGAAACCACCACTTTTCCGTGAGCAAAATCGAATATTTTATGAGCATCCGGGTACAAACCTGAGTTAAAGGGTTCGAGATCAAGCAGGATGATAAAAAATCGTAATTTCTTAAAAAATCCACTTAGAATGGATGGCTCCTGGCCAAAGTTTAGATTGCACTTATAAAAAAACAAACTTAAAATCATTGAATACGTGAAAAACTTAGCTAGGGGACCTAAAAAAACGTACTCAGAGAAGCCCACTATCAACATATCCAGGAAAAAGAAGAAAAAGGCTGTTCCTTAGAGTTACCGCTTAATGAACAGCCTCACCGTACTATTTATCTTGCTTTATCGACCCGATGGGTAACGGAACAAATAGTCTGAAATTTTTTAGGGTTACCTCCTATTAAGGAGGTAACTTTTCTTGTATAATAAATGTAAACCATTACAAATTGGAAAGGAATAGATTTATGGCGACCATTCAAGATGTTGCGTTACTGGCTAAGGTTTCAACCGCAACGGTTTCACGGGTAATGAGACAGCCCGAAACTGTTAAAGATGCAACAAAAGAGAGAGTTCTAGAAGCCATAAAGCTATTGGACTACAAGCCCAACATCCTTGCCAGGCATCTTAGAAGAATGGAGACAAGGACCATTATCGTCGTTGTTCCCGATATTACCAACCCTTTTTTCTCAGAAGTGCTCTTGGGAATCGAGTCGATTGCGCAAGAAAAAGGATATCAATTGTTACTCGGAAATACACAAAAAGACGCAAACCGCGAATACCAATATCTTGATTTGCTGAAGCAGAAGAAAGCGGATGGGATCATTCTTTTAACTGCCCGAATGAAAAAACAGATTATCGAAGAACTAGCCGAACAATTTCCGGTCGTTCTCGCTTGCGAATACATTGAGGGTTCGAATATTCCAACAGTCTCCATTGATAATATTATTAGCGCGAAAAAAATGACAGAACACTTGTTGCGGCTTGGCCACCAAAGAATTGGCTATTTATCAGGTTCAATGGATATTATTTTAAGCCGTGACCGTCTTCGCGGATTCAAACAATGCATGTCCGAACATGGCCTAAGAACAGAGTCAATCCTTATTCAGGAAGGAGACTTCACGTATTCAACAGGATATAATCTTATGCTTAAATTGCTGGCTTTAGAAGACCCGCCAACTGCGGTCTTTGCTGGTAATGATGAGATGGCGATCGGAGCGATTAAGGCCATCAAAAAACTCGGGCTAAACGTGCCAAAAGACATCACGGTTGTAGGGTTCGATGGAATTCAGCTAGGAACGATTGTTCAACCTAGACTAACGACCATCGTACAGCCGATGTTTGAAATGGGGGTTCAAGCCATGCAATTACTGCTAAAGCAGCTAGAAGGAGAGCGTGTAACGCAGAGTACTATAGTTCTTCAAGGGAAACTGTTGGTTCGCAATTCCTGCGGGAGTGTATAGTGTGTACCTCTTTAATTGCTTATTTCTGAAAATTGATAAATAACTGATAGTAATTATTTACTTTCACGGGAGAACGTGCTATAATTTCCTTAAATTGAAATTTAAAGAATAGTTTGTAATACAATGTAATGGTTTACATCATGTTTTTACATACTTCGTCTGATTTACTCCAAAACAAAAGCTCTCAGGTGAATGTTGCTCTGTAGTTGTAATGGATTACACTACATTTTCTGACCCCAAAGATGAGAGGATGACCATGACAACGATCAATGATGTAGCTCGTCTAGCTAAAGTCTCAACAGCCACTGTTTCTAGAGTTCTTCATGATACCGACAATGTGAAGCAAGCAACACGGGATCGGGTAATAAAGGCTATTGAAACTCTTAATTACCAACCCAATATTCTAGCGCGGCAGTTTCGGAGAAGTGAAACAAGATCCATCGTCGTTGTATTTCCTGATATTACGAGCCCGTTTTATAGTAAGGTGCTCCTCGGGATAGAGGCGGTGGCCCACCGGTATAACTATCAAGTGCTTCTTGGCAACACGAGAAATAATCCAGAAAGGGAATACCAGTATCTTGATCTTCTAAGGGAGAAGCAAGTAGATGGTATGATTTTGTTGACTTCGAGGATTGACCAAGCGGATGTGGCAGAGATTGCAAGCCAGTTCCCTATCGTACTAGCGGGAGATTATTTCGAAGGTCTGCAGGTTCCCATGGTGGCGATCGATAATATTAGCGGAGCCAGAAAAATTACGGAACACCTTATAAAGCAAGGACATGAAAGAATTGCGTTTTTTCAAGGGCCCATGTACAGAAACTTTAGTAAAGACCGATGGAACGGCTTCAGGCAAGCTCTTGCAAGCTATGATCTCCAAATCTATGAGAATTATATCCTCGAAGGTAACTATACAGTCGATTCTGGCTATGCCCTGACGCTGAGGATATTAGATTTGAACCCTCGGCCAACAGCCATCTTCGCCTCAAATGACCAGATGGCTGTTGGGGCGATTAAAGCCGCTCAGGACATGGGGTTAAGGGTACCGGAGGATCTTGCCATTGTAGGTTTTGATGACATTGACATGGCCTCTATCTGTGAACCGGAATTAACCACGATAGCGCAGCCTAAGCATGTTATCGGGGAACAGGCGATGGAACTACTATATCAGCAAATGATGAACATCCCGCTTTCTAAGCCTCACATTATATTGGACGGCAAGCTTATTATCAGAGAATCATGCCGTAAAAAGCTTTAAATGTAATCGATTACATAATATGAAAATGATTTAAAAAATGAAATGGAGGTTGATCCTTATGAAGGTTGGTGTTTTTTCCGTATTATTCTCAAACAAGCCCCTAGAAGAAGCACTGGAGTATATTGCTGCAAGTGGACTCCAAGCGGTAGAGATCGGTACGGGCGGGTATCCGGGTAAAGCGCATTGCAATCCTGCCGAGCTGCTCGAAAGTGAAGAAAGGCTCTCCCGGTTCAAACATGCGATCGCAAGTAGCGGATTGGAAATTAGTGCGCTTAGTTGTCACGGTAATCCACTTCATCCCAACAAGGAAATTGCTCGCCAGCATCATGAGGATTTTCAAAATACCGTTCGCCTGGCAGCACTGTTAGATGTAAAAACGGTCATTACCTTTTCTGGCTGTCCGGGTGAATCAGAACATTCCTTGAATCCTTCCTGGGTGACATGCCCTTGGCCAGAGGATTTTGCAAAGGTATTGAAGTGGCAGTGGGAGGAAAAAGTGATTCCTTATTGGAAGGAGCAAGATCGTTTCCTTAAAGAGCATGGTGTTCGCGTAGCCATCGAACCCCATCCTGGTTTTGTCGTCTATAATACGGAAACGATGCTTCAGCTTCGTGAACAATGCGGGGACAGCATTGGAGTGAATTTTGATCCAAGCCACTTGTTTTGGCAAAACATGGATCCCATTGTTGGCATTAAGCAATTAGCAAAAGCGGGAGCTCTCTATCATTTCCATGCTAAAGACACAGGGATTGATAGAGAAAATACAGCGTCAAACGGAGTACTAGATACCAAGAGTTATCGGGACGAGCTGAATCGCTCCTGGATTTTCCGGACAGTCGGGTATGGCCATGGAGAGGAAACTTGGAAACAAATCATCAGCACGCTTCAGTTGGTAGGCTATGACGGAGTAATTAGCATCGAACACGAAGACAGCTTAATGTCCGTAGATGAAGGATTTCAAAAAGCGTCTGCGTTTTTGAATAACCTCATAATAAAGGAAAGGCTAGGTGAAATCTGGTGGGCGTAGGAAAGAAAAAAGTCAGAGTTGGGATGGTAGGTTATAAGTTCATGGGAAAAGCCCATAGCCATGCATATAGGGATGTTCCTTTCTATTTCGACTTGCAAGCGGAGCCTGTTCTTCAAGCCATTGCCGGAAGGGATGAGCAGGGTGTCAAGCAGGCAGCAGAAAAGATGGGGTGGGCATCTTATGAAACAGATTGGAGGCGTTTAATCGAACGGGACGACATTGACCTGATTGATATCGTCACACCCAATAACACCCATGCGGAAATTGTCATTGCGGCAGCTGAAGCCGGCAAACATGTCCTGTGCGAAAAGCCGTTAGCGATGACGGTAGAACAAGCCAAAAGAATGCTAGATGCCGTGAATCGAAATCAGGTCGTACATATGATCTGCCACAACTACAGATTTGCGCCAGCCATCCAGTTTGCCAAGAAGCTGATTCAAGAAGGACGGTTAGGCAAGATCTATCATATCCGGGCCACCTATCTGCAAGATTGGATTATGGATCCTGCTTTCCCACTCGTATGGCGCTTGAGTAAAGAAGTGACGGGATCCGGGACTCATGGGGACATCGCCGCTCACAGCCTGGATCTTGCGAGATTCCTGGTGGGAGAATTCAGCGAAGTCGTCGGCATGATGGAAACCTTCATCAAACAGCGTCCGATCGCGGAGGTGAGCGGGGGGCTTAGTGCGAAAGCTGAAAGTGGAAAAATGGGAGATGTAGAGGTAGATGATGCCTCCGCGTTTTTAGCCAGATTTGAGAATGGAGCTATGGGTGTGTTTGAAGCGACTCGATTTGCTGGGGGGAACCGTAATGGAAACCGCCTGGAAATCAATGGCGAGAAGGGCTCTCTGCGCTGGGACATGGAAAATATGAATAACCTGCAAGTCTATTTCCACGAGGATGAACCTGGGTTACAAGGCTTCCGTACGATCAACTGCACCGAGGAACACCACCCTTATGCAGGGGCTTATTGGCCGGCGGGACACATTATCGGGTATGAACATACTTTCATAAATCTCATGGTTGAACTAATGAACGGGATTGACAAGGGATACAGCCCACAACCTAATTTCGAAGATGGCGTAAGAAATCAGCTTGTATTGGAAGCGGTAGAAAGATCGGTGCAAACGGGCAAATGGGAAAAGATCGAGTATAAAATGTAATCGATTACATGTGGTGAATTTGGAGAGGAGCATCTACAACATGAGGAAGAAGATCAAGGTAGGTATTATCGGTTGCGGTACCATTAGTTCCATCTATTGCAAGATGGGAAAGACATTCGACATCCTTGATATTGCGGCTTGTGCAGATATAGACATCGAAAGGGCTAGAGCGAAAGCGGAAGAATTTGATATTTCAAAGGCTTATACGGTGGAGGAGCTTCTAGCCGATCCGGAGATTGATATCGTCCTGAACCTGACGATTCCTCAGGCACATGCCGAGATTTGTATGGCCGCGCTTGAGGCCGGGAAGCACGTCTATGTAGAAAAACCATTGGCCGTTAGCCGCGAAGACGGAAAAAGAATCCTGGAGTTGGCAAAGCAGAAAGGATTGTTGGTCGGCGGAGCGCCCGATACGTTTCTTGGCGGGGGAATCCAAACCTGCCGCAAACTGATCGAGGACGGCTGGATCGGAGAGCCGATTGCGGCGACAGCCTTTATGATGAATCACGGCCATGAGCATTGGCATCCAGATCCTGATTTCTATTATCAAGAGGGTGGGGGACCGCTGTTTGACATGGGACCCTATTACCTAACCGCGTTGATTAACCTAATTGGTCCCATCCGTAGAGTAACAGGATCTGCTAGAATTACGTTTCCTGAGAGAACCATTTCTAGCGCACCTCGCTATGGTCAGAAAATCCAAGTCCAAACGCCTACCCATATCGCAGGGGTGATCGATTTTGAAAATGGTGCCATTGCCACTTTGATCACAAGCTTTGATGTTTGGGGGACGCAGGTTCCTCGAATAGAGCTCTATGGATCTGAAGGGACGTTAATCGTTCCTGATCCGAATACATTCGGAGGTCCCGTATATATCAAGCGGCAGGGATCAACAGAATGGTCCGCTGTTCCTCTCACACATGGCTTCATCGAAAATAGCAGAGGTCTTGGCCTAGCGGATATGGCTCATGCTATCGTTGGCGAAAGACCGCACCGTGCGAGTGGAGAGCTCACTTACCATGTTCTGGATGTCATGCATGCCTTGATCGAGTCATCAAACAAAGAGGCCCACATTTATGTGGAAAGCACATGCGAGAAGCCCGCGCCATTCCCTTTGGGGCTTTCTAAGAGCGAGCTGGATTCCTAAGGTGGTTCCTCTGTTCCTTCAGGAAAGGAGTATACAGCCATATAGCCAAAAAACCGGGAGTTGATGTCAAAGAATGCAACAAATACCAGTTTCCGTGCAGATGTTTACGTTACGGGAGGAATGCTCCGAGAATTTTGCCAAAACCTTGGAAAAGGTAGCTGCACTAGGTTTTAACGGCGTAGAATTTGCTGGCTATTGGGGCATGCAGCCGGAGGAACTGAGGAATATTCTGAATGGTTTGGGACTTCGAGCTTCAGGAAGTCATGTTGCCCTCCATCTATTGGAAAACCAGCTGGAAGAGATCATTGAAACTCAGCACATAATTGGAAGCAACCATATCATTTGTCCTGTTATGCCTGTGGAACGAAGAGATAAAAAGCAAGAATACTATCGCTTGGCTGAACAGCTAAACCAATTTGGGGAAACCTGCAAGGAGGCAGGGCTTACGTTCAGCTATCATAATCATGACTTTGAACTGCAGGACTTCGATGGGATCACCGGGCTCCAAATTATCTTGGAGGAAACCAATCCCGAATGGGTCAAGGCCGAATTTGATGTGTACTGGCTTACGCGAGCAGGCCATCAGCCTGTAGAATGGCTAAAGCGCTACCAAGGCAGAACCCCGCTTGTTCATTTAAAGGACATGACCCTCGATGGCGAGAAGTTTTTCGCTGAGTTAGGAACAGGGGGAGTGGACCTGAAGCCTATCATCGTCCGAGGGCAAGAGAACCAAGTGGAATGGTGGGTCATTGAGCAGGATCTCAGTAGGCGTTCACCTTTAGATAGCATAGCGGTAAGCATCGATTTTCTTAAACATAATCTTTTAGCTCAAGCAAAAAAAGATTAAACGATGGATGCTTTTTCTTACTACGTTGGGCACCGAGCAGGGGATCCATGTGGAAGTGTCTAGCTATTGGAAACGACCAGAAGCTTTGCCGATGAATTTCTTAAAATAGAACGAAAGAAACATACAAGGAG
>JBEQAI010000086.1:0-10870 GCA_041640415.1 Ammoniphilus sp.
AATCCTTCGAACCCCTTTAAAAAAAAGGAGATATACTTACTTATTTGATCAAAAAATCCTCCTAAAGTCGGGATCAGCCAATGATCCACGAAGCCATTCGTCCAATCCGCTAACGGCAATTGAAAATAATTCATGCGGAGTTCACTTCCTTCGTTGAAACATCGGCAGCAGCAGTGGAATCCCCATCCTTCGCCAACGCCAGACCAGAAAGAATCGATACGCGAGATACAATGCCTTTAAATTTGTCGTTCGATACCACGGCGATCGGATATCGAGCTTCCGCTGCGACACCAAACAATTCACTCACCGGGGTGTCCGGATCAGTTACATGATAATCCTGTGTCAGCATCTCTTCGACCCAACGGTTTTCCTTTACCGCTTGCAGAGCGGCATCGATGGTAAGTAAACCTTTCAGCTTTTTCTCCTTATCGACAACGAAAAGGCTGGATATCCCCTTCTCTTCCATCATCCGTATTGCTACACGAGGTCCATCTTTCCAAGTGGTGACAACGTCCGGCTGCTTCATGACATGAGAGGCAAGCAGCACCTTCGAACGATCGACGTCCTGTACAAAGGTAGAGACATATTCATTGGCTGGGTTTGTTAAAATCTCCTCCGGCGTACCAATTTGCACAATGACGCCGTCTTTCATGATCGCGATGCGGTCTCCAATTTTTAAGGCCTCATCCAAGTCATGCGTAATAAATAAAATGGTTTTCTTTAGCTGTCCTTGCAATTGCAGCAATTCATCTTGCATTTCCTTGCGGATAAGGGGATCTAGAGCACTGAAGGCTTCATCCATCAGCAAGACATCCGGATCATTCGCAAGGGCCCTGGCGAGTCCTACTCTTTGCTGCATCCCTCCGCTTAGTTCCTTGGGCTTTACTTGCTCATACCCCTTCAGGCCTACTACCTCAAGAGCTTCCCTTGCTTTTTTCTCCCTTTCCTCCTTAGGCACTCCTTGAACTTCCAAGCCGAACTCCACATTTTGCAAAATGTTTCGGTGCGGAAATAACGCAAAGTTTTGAAAAACCATGCCTAGCTTTTTTCTGCGCGTTTTCATGAGCTGGTCCTGATTCATCTTGACAAGATCCTCACCATCAATCAGGATTTGTCCTGCTGTCGGCTCGATCAAGCGATTAATCAACCGAATGAGCGTGGATTTTCCGCTTCCGGACAATCCCATGATGACGAAAAACTCACCTTCTCGAATATCAAAGGATGCGTTATTCACCCCTACGGTCATTCCGGTATCTGCAAATATGGTTTCTTTTCCTTCTCCCCGCTTCACCCGCAGAAGAGCTTCCTGCGGTTTTTTCCCAAATATCTTGTAGAGATCCTTCACTACAATTTTACTCAAGAAACTCACCTCCATTTATTCATCTAGATATCGGATTACACTCTTAATGGTCAGATAACCTGATAACCTCATAATCAGATCTAATGGTTCGTTTCTTTCCACAAGCCTCCTGCAAAAGGTGTGCCTCAAGACTTTACAAGAGATTGGAAAGCCCATCTTCCCGCTAAAGGATTCGATTACGAATTGAATCGAGCGAGGTTGCATATAACCAGATCTTTCAGTGACAAAAAGGAAGACACTTTCCTGATGCATCTTTTTTTCGGATAAGGAGCGATGCTTCATCCACTCCAGCAGCTTCACCTGCAATACGGGGACGATTGGCACTTTTCTAGCAGCCGTTTGGCCGATAACCATCTGCCCCTGCTCAATGGATTGATATTGGAGGGAGGAAATTTCCTCAACTCGCAAACCCGCATAAAGCATAAGGTAAACAAGCGCTTCGTTCCTTGCCCGTTTTAAAGGATTCCGCTCTTCGCTGACGATTTTTAGAAGCTTCTCTTCCTGCTCTACGGTCAACCAATCCCGTTGCTCCTTTTTCATCTCCACGATTCTAAGGTGTTGTGCCACATTTTCTTGCAGCATTCCTTTTTCCACAGACCATCCTAGAAATGAGCTAACAATCGATATCCTTTTATTAATGGTTGATATTTTCCTGCCTCTTCCGACCATTTCATCGCGGAATGAAATGACATCCTCTTGACTTAAATCAATCAACGTCTTTTCCTTCGTTTCCATCCAGGAAAGAAACTGCCTGATCTCAGTCAAGTACATCTTCACTGTACGTGGTTCTTTTTCATTACTGATATGGAACTCATAGTTCTTTAGCAATGACTCGTGTACAGGCCAGAGAGGTATCACTCTTTTCACCTGCCTTCGTACCGCTGTAAATACTATGATGAATCAGCTGTTCTATCTAAAAGTATAGGCCCTTTTCCTTCCTTTTACAATTTTGATATTCCTTGCAATAATTGAGTATTCTCTAATATATTAGGCTGAGGCTAGATTAAATAGGGGATCCTTAAAAATGTTCCCCGATCGTATCATATCCTCCCATATGCTCCCGAATTGTTTAATAATTCCATTTAATGTAATGGATGATGAATATGACAGATTGAAAACTAACTGCTCCACCTACTTAAGAATATAAAAAACCACCCTCTTGGGTGGTTTTTCTACTATTATTGTGGAAGGTTTCCGCCTGCGATTCGAGCACCCGAATCACCAGCTGGATCTGTTTTATAATCGTCCGGACCTGCATGGATGATGAGAGATTTTCCGTAAATGGAGTTAGGCTGGCCTTTCTCAAGGGAAATTCCTTTTACTGGAATCAACATACTCACGTTACCGTTGCTGTCCGCAACAAGGTTCGGAAGATCTCCTGCATGGGCTCCTTCAGGATTATCGTGGCCATGCTTTTTCCCTTCTGGGTTAAAGTGGCCTTTTGCCGTAGCGAAATCGTTATTTTCGATAGGAGCCGCATGGATATGGAAACCATGCTGTCCATTAGGAGTCAATCCAGAAGCTACTACTTTCAGGAACACTTGAGGCCCTAAGTTGTAAAATGCCGCATAGCCAATTTTTTCACCCTTTGCATTGGCTAATTCAGTATAGACCGTCCCAATCTGGTGCTGCTCTTCATCGGAAATAAAGTACATATGAATATCATAGTGAGGAATCTCGAATCCTGGATGCCCGACTGGCTGGAATTCAATATCGGTATGTACCACTGCTGGAGATGGCAAGCCCTTCATTCCTGGAATATCAGGATAAGACTTCCCTTTAACAAAATCATCCTGCGCAATCATATATTCTAAAAATACAAGTCGACCTTCATGGACACCATAAATCGGACCTAACGGCATCTCAGCCGGATTGGCCCAATGCTCGCCCATAGCAGGAACCACTGCACCTGGCTCTAAATTAATGGTTCCTTCCGGCAACACTAATACATAGGCTTCTTTCCTCTTGTCATCCCACGTGACTCTACCATTTACAGCACTGCTCAAGTCTTGTATCCAAGCCGTTGCTTCTCCGTGGGACCACTTCACATTAGAAATTGTCTTTCCGTTGAAGGACACGGACTTCTTGTCCGCTGATAAGGTATAAGCCTTGCTAAACAGGTCAGCAAAAGCTTCTACTGAAACATAATATTTTCCATTTTCAACGTGATTCGCTTTAGATTTAATTTCAAGACCGTTGACCAATGCTTTAGTATGTAGCGCAACCTTTTCAGCTTTCTTCACTGCAGCTGCTTGTACAACCGTACTCGAATGATCATGTCCTCCATGGGCAGAAACTGCACTACAGGTAAAAAGTAAAGAACTTGCTAAAATACCAGTTAATAATTTTTTCATCTGCTATACCAACCTCACCTATATGTAATATATCTTTATAGTAAAATTGTAACATAAGTAGAATAATATAGGAAGTATTTACTATTTTTTATAGAATAAATTTTTAGATTAAAACAAAAAAGCCCCCGCACCGGGAAGCTTCTTTACTTCTTATTTTCCAATGGCAAACATTAAATCACCTTCGACGGCGATCTTATCCCCCACTCTAGCAATGGCATGTCCTTTTCCAATTCCACGGCGAAGAGCCGTCATCTCGACCTCCAAGGTTAGTGTATCACCTGGTCGGACTTGTTCCTTGAACCGAAGGTTATCGATCCCTGCAAAAAAGGCAATCTTCCCTTTATATTCTTCCACACTTAGTACAGCTACGGCCCCTACTTGCGCTAGGGCTTCAACAATCAAGACGCCAGGCATAACGGCATATTCCGGAAAATGTCCTTGGAAGAATGGTTCATTGATGGTTACATTTTTTATTCCTACCGCACGTTTTCCTGGATCGTTTTCAAGGATCTTATCGATTAACAAAAAGGGGTATCGATGAGGTATGATTTCTTTAATTTGTTCGATATTTAGCATGTTTTTCCCTCCAGTATTTAACTACATAACAAACTTCCACAAAAGCTAAACTATAACTAACCTCCCAAAGCCCGGCCGGCTCACGGGGTTAACATAGAAGGAGCACAGTCTTCCCCTGTGCTCCCCGCTGTAAATTCTAGCTTGTCTTAAAGACCAGATTGTACATATGCTTATAGGTTTCAGCATTAAACACATCTGTGACTGGACCTTTTCCCACTACACTATATCCGGCCGCGAGACCCCCAACCAAGGAAGCAAAAAGAAGAAAAAGCGTCAGAAAAAATTTCACAAACCACGGCATTCCCCTTCTTGAGGAATTCTCACTTGAGTTGGACTTGGCTTTGGATTTGGATTTGCTCCTTCTGCTTTCCCGACTCCTCGTTCTTTCTTCCATCGTTTCTTCCCCATATGGGGCGGCAGTTACCTGTGTTTGCTGTTGCATTGCGATTACTCCCTATCTTCCATAAATGTTATTGATCGTTTGACCCATCTCATTAATAATGGTCAACGCACGAGAGTTCAATTGGAACTGACGCTGCGTCTCGATGAGCGAAGCCATCTCTTTAGGCAGGTCCACATTAGATCCTTCAAGAAAGCCCTGTTTGACTAATACCCCGGCATTCTCTCCGACCTGTTCGGGTTCAACACCTGGCGGCACGCCATATAAATGCTCCCCTAACGGAATGAGGGCCTGTCGATTCGGGAATTGGACGAGGGATAGCTGCTTTCCGGAATCCATTGTACGGGTAGGATCAGCCGTACTGATAAAATGGATATTCCCGCTGGAATCCACGGAAAGCTTATATCCTAATGGAATTTCAATGATCTCTCCGTTGCTATCCAGTACACGTCTCCCATCAGCCGTTCCTAACACCATACGTCCATCTCCCTGGTTGATCGGTTGGAAAGACCCCATACGAGTGAGACGAACTTCACCTTGATCACCTTGCACTTGGAAAAAAGCATTTCCCTGCAAATACACATCCGTCTCTACGTCGGTTTGGATCATGGCCCCAGCCTGCATGTCATACCGATGCAACTGTGCTAAAGAACCCATACCCACTCTTAAGTGCAAGGGGGTTATTCGCCCCATCTTGGACGGAGCTTCAGGAGTAGCCCGATGCTGGTCTGCAAGAATGGAACCAAAGGAGATCTCTTGGCTTTTATAGCCAGGAGTATGGGTATTAGCTACATTATTCCCTATTGAATCCATCTTTATCTGTGCAGATCGCATACCGCTTACCGCATTAATCATCGACGTGTACATCTCACTCACCACCCTGGCCTTAGCTTAAACGAGAGGATTCAAACAGCCGTTCTAATGTTTGATTATAGGCAGACAGAACCTTTTGGTTGCTCTCAAACGATCTTGCTGTTTGCGTTAAATCCACGATGGTCTGTTGTACGTTGACATTAGACCGCTCCACAAATCCCTGCTTTAATCGGACGAGCTCTCCTGCCGAAGCAGGTGCCCCTTGTCCCTGCCAGCGAAAAGCTCCATTTTCTGTTTTGATCAAATCATAAGGGTTGTCCACTTTGACGACTTGAAGTTGGATGGGGTATGGCTGTTCATTCGGTTCGTTTGGTGTACGCTGTATGGCTTGTCCAAACTCATCATAGAGGTACCCTCGCTCATCAATTTGGAAGCGATCATTCGGTAAGGTAATAGGATTTCCCTCATTGTCCATGATCAGGCTGCCATCCCCAGCCACCAACTGATTCAATGCGTCTATTGTAAAATTGCCATTCCGTGTGTAATACGTTTCCCCATTCTTCTCTACGGCAAAAAACAGCCTGGCTTGAACGAATCGCCCATTCTGCTCCGCAGCCGGAAGGTGATCATCCATGATGGCAAAATCAAACGGGCTGCCCGTTTCCTGCAGATCTCCTTGCTTGAAATCCGGAATCATCTCATGGGTGTACACCCCTTGTGGCAACTTGCCCAAAGGGAGCTTCTGCTGCCCCATGATCGGTGCATTAGGGGGTAGAGGCGATCGTTTACTCTGGACCGCCGAGATCATATACTCGGGAAACGAACGAAAAACAGCTTCATCCGCCTTATATCCGGTGGACTGGCTATTGGCCAGGTTATTGGTTAATGCCTCAGATCGTCGCTGGTTGGCGATCATCCCTGAAGCGGAATTGTAGATGCCCCTCAGCATGTGGACTCCCCATTTCCCTTATGTATGGTATTCCTATTTTAACATATTCTGAGAGGGCTTGTCCTTAGATGAATTGGCGCCTCGGTCTGTCTAAGTTTTCCAGCATGATTCCTGTCCCTTTGGCTACACAGAACATCGGCTCTTCCGAAACGAGTACCGGCACGCGCAGTTCTTCTGCCAGAAGCTTGTCCATTCCGTGAAGCAACGCGCCTCCCCCCGTTAGCATGACGCCTTTATCAATAATATCAGCCGATAATTCAGGTGGGGTTTTTTCCAGAACATTCTTAGAGGCTTGTACAATATGTGTAACGGACTCCGCTAGTGCTTCATGAATTTCCTGTGAGTAGACGGTAATGTTGCGCGGAAGTCCTGATACCATATCCCGGCCGCGAATGTCCATTTCATCCTTACGTCCACCTGGAAACACCGTAGCGATTCCCTTTTTGATGTTCTCCGCCGTCCGCTCACCGATCATCAACTGGTACTTTTGTTTAATATAGCGCATAATGTCGAGATCAAACTTGTCTCCTGCGATTTTAATAGAAGAGGCGGTGACGATATCCCCCATGGACAGTACTGCCACATCGGTCGTCCCTCCGCCAATATCCACCACCATGTTTCCGCTTGGCACGAAAATATCCATACCCGCGCCAATGGCGGCGATCTTTGGCTCCTCTTCTAGGTATACCGTTCTTGCACCGCTGCGTTCCGCGGCTTCTCTAATTGCTTTTTGTTCTACTGAGGTGATATTTGTAGGGCAGCAAATCAAAATTCGGGGACGGACGAAGAAGCTCTTTACTCCGATTTTCGCGATAAAATGCTTAAGCATAGCTTCGGTAATCTCAAAGTCTGCAATAACGCCATCACGAAGCGGCCGAATCGCCACGATATTACCAGGCGTACGCCCAACCATCCGATAAGCTTCATTGCCTACCGCTAATACTTTTTTCGTTGTACTGTCAATGGCGACAACCGATGGCTCATCTAGCACAATTCCGCGTCCTTTTACATATATTAATACGTTAGCCGTTCCTAAATCGATTCCGATATCCTTCCCTAACATTGCAAGGTCCTCCCTGTACTGGTTCATCTATGTGAATGCTATTCTAGCGATTAGTAGCTCCAAAGGTATATACTTCGATGCGGAACAAGGAATTCCTTTCAAACATTCGACATTTTTTCGACAGAATGTGACGGGTGACAGGCACCTTATGCCAATTCTTCAGTTGCTCCTTTCTTCTGGCTTTTGGTTGACTTTCTTTTATACTTGATCTTGGTGGCCTCTCCTCCGCGCAGATGACGGATGGATTTGTGGTACTCCAAAATTTCTTTTACCTTATTAGCCAATTCGGGGTTGATCTCGGGTAGTCGTTCGGTCAAATCTTTGTGCACAGTGCTCTTAGATACGCCGAATTCTTTGGCTATCTTACGGACGGTGTTGCGCGTCTCCACTATGTAGCGACCGATCTTGATGGTGCGCTCTTTGATGTAATCGTGCACTCCCCTCGCCTCCCTGTTAGAGATAGTCTGATACATTATATTGAGACGAGAACGCATATATGCGCGAAAAACCCAGAGAACGTTTAGAAAATTAATAAAATGAGGGTTGTCCGGGGGATGGGCTGTTTAAAAGAGGGTTTAGCTGCGATTTGAAGTGCCCTCTCCCAGGCTGTGATTACTCAATCCTGTTTGTGGTTCGAGCCTGGAAGGACTGATTTGGACAGGGTAGTGGGAAGAAGGCTCGGACCTGTCCAAATCCAGCTCTCATTTTGACAGTATAAGGCTTAGAGTACAGAAACGAGTCGAGAATACACCCCCCATTCGGACAGATTAAGGCTCAGACTACATAAACGAGTCAGAATACAGCTCTCATTCGGACAGGGCAAGGCTTAGATCACTTGAACGAGTCAGAATACAGTCCCCATTCGGACAGCATAAGCCTCAGATCACATGAACGAGTCAGAATACAGCCCTCATTCGGACAGCATAAGCCTCAGATCACATGAACGAGTCAGAATACAGCCCTCATTCGGACAGCATAAGCCTCAGATCTCATGAACGAGTCAGAATATAGTCCCCATTCGGACAGAATAAGGCTCAGATCTCATGAACGAGTCAGAATATAGTCCCCATTCGGACAGAATAAGGCTCAGATCACATGAACGAGTCAGAATATAGTCCCCATTCGGACAGAATAAGGCTCAGATCACATGAACGAGTCAGAATATAGTCCCCATTCGGACAGAATAAGGCTCAGATCACATGAACGAGTCAGAATACAGCTCTCATTCGGACTGTGTGAGTCAGTCCAAATCCAGCCTTCATTCAGCAAGAAGGAGCCCCTATAGTTCTTTCCTTCCAATTCTGGGATGGGTGTCCCTAAAGACTACCCGACCATCCGGCGAAATCCGCCCCCCACCCCCAACCCAAACAAAAAGAAGGCACCCCCTTAGGGCACCTTCTCTTTCTTCTGCATTACTTATTGAGCTTCATTCTTCTTGCTTTCTCTAGTTAAATACTTATCCGGCGAAACAGCTTGGCCATTCTCTCTCACTTCAAAGTGAAGATGGATGCCCAGATCCTTCTCGAATAGGTTACGGCCAGCTTTAGCTAGAAGGGCACCTTGCTCTACTTCATCGCCTACCGCCACTTGCACGCTGTCTAAGCTTTGATATACTGTGGAGATTCCGTCGGCGTGCTCGATTTCTACGATATAGCCAACCATCGGATCTTTCTCCGCTTTTGTTACTTTACCAGGAAGAGCTGCCGTAACTTCGAACACGGCTCCATCCTTCGTGGCTAGGTCGATTCCTGTATTCGGGAAATAGGAATCTTCATAATGGATCAGCGCGGCCGCTTTAACATCATCTTCGGCTGTTTCATCAAAGAAGTTCCTTACGATATCGAATTCTACTCCTTCAGCAACAGGCCAAGCCATTCCCTGCTCATGGGCATTTACTTCAACGGCTTCTGGTGTTACTGGTGCTGCTGCAATCGGTTGCTGTTGTGCTTGATCCTCTCCCATGCTTACACCCGGCATCTCGGCTTGTTCAAGAGAATAGTCCCTTGAATCCTGATACCACATGATTAAAGCAAGGATAAGTGCTGCTGCTCCCATGTAGATCACTGGGAAAGTCCATTTCTTACTGAAGAACGCCTTCCACTTCGATTGAGTTGGTGGTTGGATTGGTTGTTTTTGTTCTCCATTCATTTATACATCACCTCATCAACAATCTTCTCCAGTTCGGATCAGATTTAAACATGAGGCGTGTGCAAATCCCGAAAAATTATACACAGAAATTTTTTTTAGATTCCTTCTTTCACTTGTCCGCTCAAAAATAACTGGATTTCCTCTAGCGTTATCCCCAGATCCCTTGCTTCTTGAATAAGCTGCAACCATTCTTGATCCAATTGCGTATTAGACAAACCGTCATCCCCTTGCCCTATAAATTGAGACCAATTTAACAGTACCCAGATAGTAATTATAGGGCTATTATACTAATGTTACTTCCTTTTTGTCTGTCACTTCATGTCGTCAAACCTTAAATTTTGTTAAAATTTACTACTTAATATAACAAATAGTCTTTCCGTATCCTTTGAAAATGCTCTAAATCTTCTTGCCACCTACTCACCATGCTATCCCATGAAGCACCCCGTTTGATTTCTTCCATTACCCATTCATTCCCTATCAGCTGATTAAAGAAAGAACGAAATTTCAGCTCATTCGGATATAGCTCATAAACCGTTTTTACTATGGCAAGGCCTGTCCTTAAAGGCTCGTATCCCTCTGGATCCACCACGTGAATCTGCACCCCTTCACAAGCTTCTCCTTTATACTTCGAGAATTCAGGAGTAAAATAAGCCTCACGAAAAAGGACTCCTGGCAGTCCTATATGATGGAGTTTCCTTGCTAACAAGGCTCCATCGACAAAAGGAGCTCCAACCAGCTCAAACGGCTTGGTCGTTCCTCTTCCTTCAGAAAGATTCGTTCCCTCCAGCAAGGCCGTTCCAGCATAAACCAGGGCCGTATGGGAAGTAGGCATGTTTGGCGAAGGCGAAACCCAGGGAAGACCCCAGTCAGAAAAATTAGGTTCACGATCCCACCCCTCCATCTTGACCACAGTAAGGTCGCAGCCTATCCCAAACTCTTCATTAAAAAGCTGGGCCAGCTCTCCCACCGTCATGCCATGACGCAAAGGTATCGGATATCTTCCTACAAACGAAGAGAAATCAGGTTCAAGAACAGGTCCCTCCACTCTATCCCCACCTAGAGGATTAGGTCGATCCAAAACCACGAAGGGAATCTCATTTTCCCTCGCAGCCTCCATCGCGTAGGCCATGGTATAGATATAGGTATAATAACGAACACCTACATCTTGAATATCAAACAGCAACACATCGATGTTCTCTAGCATAAT
>JBEQAI010000087.1:0-10823 GCA_041640415.1 Ammoniphilus sp.
GTCAACCACTGTACCCCTAGCCAAATCCGGACAATTGTCCATAATGGAACCATATAAGTGCTTCTCATTCTTTCTAACATCTTCATCATATCCTTTCATTATTGGTAGAGTAAGTATCGGATTAAGCCTTTCTGAACCATTGACTCACCTCCTTCTTTACACTTTTAGTATAAACGATTCCAATGTTGATTGTGAGAGGTTTCACAATTTTGAAAAAGAATGATCATAATTTGGATACGAAATCGTCACCGTTCCTCCATCGCTTTTACAAAGGTTTTGTGAGACAACTGGGACACATCTTGTCCAACAAAGCCCAAAAATGCAGTCTCCCAAAAACCAAACATCTGTATTACTATAAATGAAAAAAAATGTAGTGGAGGCGTAATGGGCACAAAAATCATCTTGGATCTAGGCAAAAGTGAATATTTGATGTGGCTTTTTCTGAAGGAGCGAGACTTTAATAAACCTTCAATGAAAGAAATGGTGAATCACTTTGATAGAAATCCGAGAACCATTAGAAGGTGGTTGTCGAGGTTAGAGGATAACGGTTACATTTAGTATTGCTGCTATATAGAAGAAAAAACCGCCAGCGCCTCCTCCGCTGACGGTATTGATAGCCACCTCTGCTATCCAACCTATTAAATGGGTTAGCCCAGTAATCTTCCTTGCCATTCCTTAATCAATTCCGCTGCCCTTCTCACTCCCTGCTCTTTTCCCAGCCAGAATTGGGATTCCGCAGGGGTGTAGGTTGGTGTTTTAGCAATGGAATGGGCTTCTTCTTCTAAAACTCTTTCAAGTACATGGAAATGCACTTGGCTCTGGTCTAACTCTCTTTTTCTTCTTTCTTCTAAATATAGCCTCTTTTGATAGCTCTCGTCGATGTAGTCATCCATTTCATCATCCAGGTAACGTATGGATTCCCGGAGGATCCGGCTATACTCTTCAGTCTGATTGTGCCATACCTTCAAGGGATGTCCTACATGTTTAATAAGAAATTGGCATAGCAGCTGATCGTCCTGGCTGTGTTGATTATGCAGGAGGGAATACTCCCCTTCAAAATGTCCTTTCTCACGCAAGTATTTTCCCAAATACGTGTATTCCTTGCATGCTGTACAGAAGATGAGGTACTCCTTCATAAACCGTTCCTATGCTCTCTTATTCCATCGGCATAGCCGGAGCTTTTTCCTTCTCAGGCCTATCAGCCACCACGGCTTCCGTGGTAAGGAACATCGCCGCAACAGAAGCAGCGTGCTGTAAAGCAGAACGAGTCACCTTAGCAGGATCTACAATTCCTTTCTCAATCATGTTGACCCACTCACCCGTAGCTGCATTGTAGCCCATGCCTACGTTTTCGTTTTTTAAGCGTTCCAAAATGACTGAACCTTCCACGCCTGCATTGGCGGCAATCGCGCGTGTAGGCTCTTCTAAGGCACGAAGGATAATGTTGACTCCTGTCTTTTCATCCCCATCCGCTTGGATGCTCTGAAGGGCCTTCATCACATTGACCAGTGCCGTACCGCCACCTGGCACAATTCCTTCTTCCACCGCTGCTCGAGTCGCATTCAAGGCATCTTCAATGCGAAGCTTCCTCTCTTTCAATTCCGTTTCTGTTGCCGCTCCTACTTTGATCACGGCTACCCCACCAGCAAGCTTCGCCAAACGCTCTTGCAGCTTTTCCCGGTCAAAATCGGAGGTCGTAGCTTCGACTTGGGAGCGGATTTGCTTTGCTCTTTCTTCAATCTTCCCTTTTTCTCCCGCTCCCTCCACAATTGTTGTATGATCTTTCGTGACGATCACACGGCCAGCTCGTCCCAGCTGTTCAAGGGTAGTACTCTTGAGCTCTAAGCCAAGATCTGCCGAGATCACTTGTCCTCCCGTTAGGATGGCAATATCTTCGAGCATCGCTTTGCGTCGATCGCCAAAGCCAGGGGCTTTCACTGCCACCGCTTTGATCGTTCCGCGTAGATTATTGACAACCAGAGTAGCCAGAGCTTCTCCTTCTACCTCCTCAGCAATGATCAAGAAAGGCTTCGATTGCTGTACGACTTTTTCTAACACGGGAAGAAGCTCTTGAATGTTCGTGATCTTCTTGTCTGTAACGAGAATATACGGATCCTCCAGTACAGCCTCCATTTTCTCTTTATCCGTTATCATATAAGGGGAAGCGTATCCGCGATCAAACTGCATTCCCTCTACAACGTCAAGCTCTGTGGTAAAACCCTTGGACTCTTCAATCGTAATAACACCCTCTTTGCCCACCTTGTCCATCGCCTCTGCAATTAGTTGTCCGACTTCCGGATCCGCTGCAGAGATAGCTGCCACATGGGCAATGGATTCCTTGGTTTCGACCTTTTGGGCGATTTTGCGAATTTCATCAACCGCTACGCGAACCGCTTTATCCATTCCTTTTCGGATGACCATCGGGTTAGCTCCAGCGGTAACATTCTTTAATCCTTCCTGAATCATTGCTTGAGCAAGGACCGTAGCGGTGGTCGTACCGTCTCCCGCCACATCGTTCGTTTTGGTGGCCACTTCTTTTACCAGCTTTGCCCCCATGTTTTCATAAGGATCTTCGAACTCAATTTCTTTTGCAATCGTAACTCCATCATTGGTAATGAGAGGAGAGCCAAATTTTTTCTCAAGCACGACGTTTCGCCCTTTAGGTCCAAGCGTCACTTTGACAGCATTGGCAAGTTTATCTACCCCACGAAGCATCGAACGACGAGACTCTTCACTAAATAGAATGTGCTTTGCCATACTTTTTCATCTCCTTATATCATTATTGAACAATAGCGAGAATGTCGCTTTCACGTAGGATTAAGTATTCTTGATTATCTACTTTAACTTCCGTCCCTGCATATTTCGAATAGAGCACAAGGTCTCCCACCTTGACTTCTACTGGGATCCGCTTCCCGTCCTCTACACGCCCGGACCCTACAGCAATAACTTTGCCCTGCATCGGTTTTTCTTTCGCCGTGTCAGGAAGAACAATGCCACTTACCGTTTTTTCTTCCTGCTTTTGCACTTCGATGACCACACGGTCAGCCAATGGTTTCAACATGAAAACAGTCCCCCTTACTGGTTTGAAAGATAGAATTCTTGCCATCCTTTAGAACACATGTAAAAATCACCCGCTACCTTTAGTCACCCTCCTTTTCACCCTATCGCGTTAGCACTCTCGTAATCCGAGTGCTAAACACAATTAAAATATAAAATATGTAAAAGCCCAAAATCAAATTTTAATTTTTTCTGAGATTCATCAATTTTTTTGGCTTTCTAGGAAAGATCTATCTAAATCACCTGTTTTCTCTTGTTATCTTGCATTTTCAACGTATCTTCACACAGCCGGGATGGAAGTTTATACTAAAATATAAATGATAATAAGGAGAGAGAAACCAATGTCAATCATAGAAGCACTGATTAATCGGCGAGCCATTCGCAACTATACGCCCACTCCGATTGAGGACGAGAAGATTGAAAGGCTGCTTGAGGCGGCTACTTATGCCCCGAACGACCGCCTGCGCGAGCCGTGGCATTTTTACGTGATCCGAGGGGAATCCAAAGAAAACTATCAAGAGATAGCCCTCGAATTTTTACAGGAGCGCTTTCCCACCAAGCCTCATCTTGTCCAAGAGTCGGTTAAAGTCTTAGAGCAGACGCCTTTGATCATCGTCGTCACCGCCGATGTGATTCCTGGTGACCCTGCTTCTTCCACCGATAATGAGTATGCGGCTTGCTGTGCCATTCATTCCATGTGGCTTATGGCTCAAGAGCTGGGACTCGGCATGGTTTGGCGAACTCGAGGGGTCGGACTAGTCCATGATGAACGGCTCTACCGTTTCATTGGCTCCCCAGAAAATAAGAAAGTAGTCGGAAGCTTGTTCATTGGTTACCCCCAGACGGAAGCTGCGCCGACTAAGCGGACTTCGTACAAGGAAAAAACGACTTGGTTGTAAAAAAAAGCCATGTTTAGGTGTTTATCAACACTAAACATGGCTATTTTACACTTTTTCTCTCCACCAAGGATCCTTGAATCCACTTGGCCATCGGCTCTCGCTCGACTTCCTTGTTCTCGATTTGCGCAATCAACAGATTAATCGACCATTGGATCATCTGTTCTACCGGCTGACGCCATGTCGTAAGCGAATAACCGGACCACGCTGATAAAGGGATATCGTCGAATCCAACAAAGGATATATCTTCGGGAATAGAAAAGCCCAGCTCTTTTGCAGCGTCCATTGCTCCTAGAGCCATAATATCATTGGCACAAAAAATAGCATCTGGAGGTTCCACGCTGCTTAGCAAGCGCTTTGAGGCCTCGAAGCCTCCCTCATACGTATAGTGGCCGATCTCGGTGATTAAGGAATAGCCGTGCCGATTGAGCGATCGCCGAAATCCCTGCTCCCGATCCTGACTCGTCGAGGTATTGGGATTCCCCGCAATGTAAGCCATTCGCTTATGCCCCTTCTGAATTAAGTACTCCCCGATTTGATCACCCGCATCCGTGTTATCGCAGCAGACCGTATGGCAACGCAGGTTCTCATGGTAACGGTTAAATAAAACGATAGGAATGTTATTCTCTAGGAATGGAGAGACCACTCTCGAGGAAAGCAGAGCTGAAGTCACAATAACTCCCTCTACACTGTAATCCAGAAATTGAGACATTTCTGCCTCCTCAATCTGATCGTTTTCTATATTCACAAAAAGCACTTGATATCCCAGTTCCCTCAGCTTTTTTGAAAAGCCGCTTAGCACTTCAGGGTAAAATGGATTTTGGATATCGGCCATCGCCAGCCCAATCATTCGCGTTCGTTTAGTGATGAGTCCCCTCGCCAAAACATTGGGACGATACCCCAACTCCTGAGCTGCCCGCAACACCCGCTCCCGCGTCTCCTTTGCCACTCGTGCCCCAGGGGTAAAGACTCGCGATACCGTAGACTGAGATATACCCAAATACTTAGCTATGTCAGATGCCGTAACTTGCTTATGCATATTTAATCCCCCCAAACCGACCAATCATACGAGATTATATCATAATTTGCTTGCCGGACGAACCAGGTCCGCGCCTCGCTTTGGCAAAAACGAAACCTTCTTTGGCAAAATCAGCACCCTGTTTGCAAAATCCGCCTCACGGCCTTGCGGCCTCGTCACCCTCCGACACCCAAAAAGGGTACCCAATACTTCGGGTACCCTCTACTGCCTACTTTTCTACTGCAACCTTTCCATAGCGGCGCACGCGTAGACGCGCTTGTTCAGCATGGCCGGCAAAGTTCTCTATATCACATAAGCGAGCACAATACTCTCCAATCATAGCTGTGGCTTCGGGCTTCACCTTTTGATAGGTGCAAGTTTTAATGAACTTCCCTACCCATAGGCCGCCGGTATAGCGAGCTGCTCCTTTGGTAGGAAGCGTATGGTTGGTTCCGATCACTTTGTCTCCGTAAGCCACGTTGGTTTCCGGCCCAAGGAAAAGGGCTCCAAAGTTTTTCATGTTATCCAAGAAGTACTGCGGATCCTTCGTTAAGACTTCCACGTGTTCATAAGCAAGCTTATCGGCTTCTACGACCGCTTCTTCCAAGCTATCTACTAATATGATGATGCCGTAATCCTCCCATGCGATCCGAGCGACATCCGCGGTAGGCAATACTTGGAGCTGGCGTTCGATTTCAACCAAGGTTTCTTGAGCTAGCTTCTCCGAAGTCGTAATAAGGGCCGATGGTGAAGTCGGCCCATGCTCGGCTTGGCCAAGTAAATCAGTTGCAATCATTTCAGCGTCAGCAGTCTCATCGGCAATCACTAAGGTTTCAGTTGGGCCTGCCAAAAGGTCGATTCCTACCTTGCCAAACAATTGCCGCTTGGCTTCGGCAACATAGGCGTTACCCGGTCCAACCAACATATCGACTGGTGCCATCGTTCCTGTTCCTAACGCCATCGCTGCCATAGCCTGGACGCCGCCTAGAATATAGATCTCATCTGCTCCCGCCAAGGCCATAGCCGTAACCGTAGCTGCGGGAATCTCTCCATTAATGGGTGGGGTACAAGCAATTACACGCTGGACTCCAGCCACTTTTGCCGTTAACACACTCATATGAGCGGAAGCCACCATCGGATAACGCCCACCCGGAATATAACATCCTACGCTGTTTACCGGAATATTCTTATGCCCTAGTAAGACACCCGGAAGAGTTTCAACTTCAAGATCCTGTAGGGCGGACTTTTGGGCTTCGGCAAATCTTCTTACGTTGGATTGAGCAAACTTGATATCTTCGATTACTTGTGCAGGAACGCCTTGAATAATTTCTTCAATTTGTTCTGGAGTTAGACGGAACGATGGGGGTGACCACTTATCCAACCGGCTCGACAATTCCCGTACCGCTGCGTCGCCCCCTTGCTTAATATCTTCAATGATCTTTTCTACCGTTTGTCTCACCTGCGCTTCGGCTTTATCCTGCTCACTTTGACTTTTACCTTTCTTAATAAACGTTGCCATAAAAAATCCCCCTCCGCTATTTTGCATACGTATGCACGAAAGTCCATTAACATTTCCTAAACTAAAAACAACTGACGCCCTAATTATATAATGCATACGTATTCATATCAACCGTTTCTTAGCCATATATTTCAGTATTTCACAAAATTTAAAGTCAAAACCACAAAAGAAGGGCTTCTCTCAACTGTTATGATCAGTAAAGAAGCCCTTTTACTATTACTATCTTAATTTCCACAGGTAATATTTTTCAAACGCCATTTTCATTAAATGCGGAATTGTTCCGTCCATAGCCCACTCAATAACGGACGAGCTGGATATTGAATGGGGATACCTAATAACAAACATACCACCATCCGTACCGAGCTCCATTACACCTAATAAGCTATCCTCATATTCTTTATTTTGAGATTTTCCTTTTAGTCTCAAAAATATGTTTTCCGCAGCGACCTGTCCCTGTAATTCTGCAGCACGTCCATTTTTCATTATTTGCTGATTAGGCAACAAATTTGCGTCTCCGACAACGTATATATTTTCCCATTGAACGGATTGAAGAAAGGGATTCACTGTAATTAAACCATTTTGGTGATTCAAATCTTTTGATGAAAAGATAAACTCTGCCCCTTTGTACGGGGGTAATATTAGCGAAAAGCCGTAAGGAATATATAAGCCATTACTGAAGAATACTTTCTCTTCGTCAACTCTCTGCAGATTAACATTACAGTGGTAGGCAATTCCTTTTTCTTGCATATGAGTTTTTAAAATGTCTGTACCGTTTTCTCCTGCTTGGTTAAAGAGATCTTCCTCATATGTAAAGAATGTTATAGAAGGGTTTAGTCTTTTTTGCTTAAGGTAAGCGTCTAATTCGAATAAAAACTCATAAGACATCCAAGAAGATGGGTTTCCTTGGGCTACCCCAATGATAACGGGCTTTTGGGAATCCAACCCCTCTATCTCTAGCTTTGTTTTTAGAGCATCCTCAGCATAATATATCGATGAAGTATTACCCCTTAATCCCTCTATTTTCGCATAATCAGGGAATCCCCCAGTTGCTATAACAGCGTAATCATAATCTAAGGTAGATTGATCCTTAAGCACGATCCTGTTTTCTCTAGGCCTAATCTCTGAAACTTGCTTCTCAATAAATTTAACCCCAGCTTTGTCCAGAGTCGGTGCCAAAGGAAATGAAATATCCTCTATTGTCCGCTGCCCGAAGGGAACCCATATTAGGGAAGGCCTAAAGATAAAGTTTGCTTTATCTGCAATCAACACAACTTCATGATAGCTGTCCTTCAATTTTTCGCCTAGCCACAACGCGGTATTTAGTCCTCCAAACCCTCCACCTAAAATAACTATTCGCATAGAAACCACCTTTTAAATATCATTTCTCTATCTTAGCTATTTTTTACTGAGCCTTACTTCCTTAATCAAAAGTGCACTGTAAATATTCAGCCGGATTTTCACTTTATCCATTATTAGATTGTAAGGGACTCATAATAGGTGGGGAGGGAATACGGTATGGTGATGTTTATGTAAAACAACCAAAAAAGCGTGATTCGATATGTGAATCAACGCTTGATATGACTTGTAGTTTCATTTAGTTAATTAACGAACTGCATGTTCCTAAGCGGCAGGCTAACGTCTACCACGGTTCCCTTATTGACTTCACTCGTAACTCGCACCTCGCCAAAGTGATTCTCAATAATTTGTTTACTAATCATGTATCCTAATCCTGTACCCTTATCTTTTGTCGTATAGAAAGGCTGCCCCAGTTTAGATAGGACCTCCTTTGGCATGCCAACTCCTTCATCAATAAACCGGACATGGATTGTTTCCTGGTTTGCTTCACGCACTTGAATCACTAGTTGACCGCCTGTGGGCATGGCTTCAATGGCATTCTTAATATAATTAATAAAGACCTGCTTCAATTGATTCTCATCACACGGAATGAGGATTTCCCCCGCTGGAAACTCTGTAACGATTTCCACATTGTTTAGAATGGCCTGCGTGTCTAATAACGTGATCAGTTGAGCTAACAGGACTTTAATATCTTTCGCTTCAAACTTGCTTACTTGGGGCTTAGCAAGAATCAATAACTCACTAAGGATCTGTTCAATCCGTTCAATCTCGGAAGACATAATGGTAAAATACTCTTCTCGATCCCCATAACCGGATCTCATGAGTTGAACGAATCCCTTGATCGCGGTAATAGGGTTTCTGATTTCATGCGCAATCCCAGCGGCTAATTGGCCTGCCACGGATAATTTCTCAGTGTTTTGCAGGATTTCCTGGGACTTCTTCCACTCCGTCAGATCTCTCATCGTAACCGACCATCCGTCTTGGTTCCCACTCGAATCCTTTATAGGTGATATGGAGATCATGACCGTCAAGCCTGACCCATCTTTTCTTAAGCGAGTCGTTTCTGCTCCAATAATATGGTTTCCTTTTCTAACCTCGTTCTCAAAGTCTCGTACCTCATCCATCACTTCCGTTGGAATAAATGGAAGCTCATACAATCCTAAGCCAACGATCTCTTGCTTGGACCATCCGAACATGTCTTCGAAGGCTTGATTAGCCTGAGTTACCTTCCCTTCTTTGCTGAAGATCAGGATCGCATCCACATTATTTTCTATTAAGGATTCCAACTGCTGAGTTTTCGCTCGCAGGGCATCCTCCGCTTTTTTTGTCCGGGTGATATCTTTAGCAACACCGTATACGCCAACCACTTCGCCGTTCACAATGATTGGCATATTCGTCACATCCACATGGACAATCGTGCCGTCCTTATGTAAAGCTTTCGTCTGGTACCTTTGTGTCGTACCTCGCGCTGCTATCTTGTAGTGCTCTAAGGTTCTATCTAGATCATCTTCCGATACTAAAGGAACAAACGATTGTTTCAGGAATTCCTCTTCACGATATCCTAATAACTGTACCATCGCCGGATTGACACTAAGATAATTCCCCTCTAAATCAAAGGAGAAGACGGCATCAGGGTTTTGGTGGAACAGCGATCGATAGTGCTGCTCTTTTTGATGCTCTTCCATCTTCTGTTTAGTAACATCTCGAAAATATACCGTTAACCCATTGGGGGATGGATAGGCCCTTACATCGAACCAGGTGTCCAATGGGGGAAAATATGCATCGAATGCTACAGGAACTTGTTCTTTAACCGTCTTATGATACTGCTCATAAAAAGGCAAGTTTACGGCTTCAGGGAATTCGATCCATACGTTTTTACCAACTAAATCGTCCCGGCTTCGAAAAAGCAGGCGAGTCGCCGCTGTATTCACATAGGTAAAGTTCCAGCGATTATCCACCGCGAAGAATCCATCGGTAATTCGCTCTAGTATCGCGTAAGCATCCTCTATGGGGGAGTTCATCATTCAAGCCTCACTTTACATTTTTCTCAGCATAATTAAGCGAACGTTGGAAATTTACTTTTCAGAAAAATTATACCACACTTTAGTATAGTTTGGATTCACTAGAAATAGTCTACTCCCCTACTACATTCTCTCTATCATTTGCATAGGATAGATGGGCGTAGATCTGCCTCGAACAATAAGGGATCAATTTAAGGTGGGGAAAACCATTTCCAAGAAGAATATGATGGTCGGAGATCTCCTCTTCTTTGATACAGGAGGCGGACAAATCAGTCATGTGGGGATTTACATGGGGGACAACAAAATGGCTCATGCAGGCACAAAAGGCGTTAAGATCGATAAGCTAGATTGGTACTATAAAAACTACCGGGTTGTTGGCATTAAAAGAATACTTAAATAAAAACCAGGGTAACGTCTGCCGCTTACCCTAGCATTATCTGTGGGATATAGAATAAAGAGAAGAATATGGCACTTAAAAAAGACACAATAAAAAGAGCATTCCATAACCACACCCGTACGGATTCATTGATAAATTCTACTAAAAACATTTTTTCTTCCCCCTTTAACCTTCCACTATTCCGAAACAACGATAGCCCTGCCTCTCTACCGTCCTTGTAGTTCCTTGACTACTCCAGTTTGATTCGTTAAACCTATTATATTTGGCTAATAGGGAACCCACAGTGAAGTTTTTCACACGGAGTGAATCCAACTAGGGGTGTTAACATAAAAGTGAGGGCTTCCCCAACTCCTCCGTTAGGGAAAGCCCTCTTGGCCTATTTATTAACAAGATTACGCCGTTGCAGCAGTGCCTCGAATTCCTCCGCAGGAAGGGGTCTGCTAAATAAGAAACCCTGCCCTTCATCACAGCCAATTTCCCTCAGGAAGTCCATCTGTTCCTGGGTCTCGGTGCCTTCTGCCACCACCTTAATCCCAAGGTTATGGGCCAACATGACGAT
>JBEQAI010000088.1:0-10794 GCA_041640415.1 Ammoniphilus sp.
AGAGTACGGTCTATCTTCTAACTGACGTGTTAGAAGAAATTCCGGTACCCGATTTTACGGGGATGACTCTTCGAGAGGTACTCGAGCTATGCAATTTCCTTGGAATCAAGATCGAGCCTAAAGGGCGTGGCTATGTGGTGAATCAAAGCATATTGCCTGAAACGCTATATTCCCCTGAGGAAACATTAGTTATTACCTTGAAACCCAATTCTAAGACCGAAGCGGAAATCGAACCCGAACCGGATGAATCACTTGGAGAAGGGATACAAGACCCCCCTCTACCTGCACAGGAAGAGCCTGCAGAATCTTCGTTTCTAAACTAATGGAGAGATAGAACGTGTTAAGCGTTCTATCTCTCTTCTTTTTTGAATAGGGTTTAGGGAGACAAGTTGTGGGTAAATGCACTTAATGGGGGAACGGGGGGTAAAAAGTGAGGGTTTCTAATGTAACAGTACGCAGGCGTATTTTTATAGCGCTGCTCATAGGGGTATTTCTTTACAGTCTTCTCGTTGTAAGGCTGGGATATGTACAGGTCATTAAGGGGCCGTGGCTGACAGAAAATGCAGAGGACTTGTGGACGCGCAATATCCCGTTTGAAGCAAAGAGGGGAATTATTTATGATCGGAATGGACAGCCATTGGCTGAAAATATTAGTGTCCCTTCCATTATGGCGATTCCCATTCAGGTCAAGGATAAAGCTGGAACAGCGAAAGAACTTGCCAAAATACTAAAGGTGAGCGAGCAGGATATTTATCGTGCGATAACGAAGCGTGAATCCATCGTTCGTATTCCAGGTGGACGGAAGGTTTCCGATGAGATTGCCAAACAAGTTCGTGACTTGAATCTCCCGGGTGTACATATTGCGGAGGATAGTAAAAGAAACTATCCGCTCGGGGCCTTCGCTGCTCATATCCTGGGTTTTACAGGGATAGATAATCAGGGCCTCTCGGGGATTGAGAAGGTGTATGACGAGATGCTCAGCGGGCAAAGAGGCGCGATTAAGTATTATTCGACGGCAAAGGGAACGCAGATGCCCGGCGATACCCAGAAGTTTACCCCTCCGAAGGACGGGCTAAACTTGTACCTAACCCTTGACGCGAATATCCAGGCCATCATTGAAAGAGAGCTGGATCAAGCCTATGCTTTTTATGATCCCGATGATGCACTCGTCATTGCTATGAATCCCAATACAGGGGAAATTTTAGGAATGGCTAGCCGGCCCAACTACCATCCCGAACTCTTCCGGGAGTACCCGTCTGAGACCTATAACCGGAACTTGCCGATCTGGAAAACCTATGAGCCCGGATCGACCTTTAAGATTATTACTTTAGCTGCCTCGTTAGAGGAAGGGAAAGTAGACCTGGATAAAGAGAGGTTTACGGATCCTGGGAGTGTCAATGTTGCGGGTGCGCGCCTTCGTTGCTGGAAGCCTGGGGGACATGGCGATCAGACTTTTCTGCAGGTGGTTGAAAACTCCTGTAACCCAGGATTTGTCGCCTTAGGTCAGAGACTTGGCAAAGAAACGTTGTTTGATTATATTAAGAAATTCGGGTTTGGGCAGAAAACAGGGATCGATCTGATCGGAGAAGAAAATGGGGTTATGTTTAAAATGAGCCGGGTGGGACCTGTAGAGCTAGCTACAACCGCTTTTGGCCAAGGGGTGTCTGTTACACCGATCCAACAGGTAGCTGCTGTTTCTGCTGCCGTAAATGGCGGTAAGCTGATTAAGCCGCATCTGGCTAAAGAGTGGCACCATCCCTTAACAGGAGATGTAGTGGCTAAAGTGGAGCCAGAGGTGGTCGCGCAGGTGATATCGCCTGAGACCTCGAACAAAGTTCGGTATGCCCTAGAATCAGTTGTGGCTAATGGAACAGGAAGAAATGCTTATATTGATGGGTATCGTGTCGGAGGAAAGACGGGTACCGCGCAAAAGGTTGAAAACGGGGTATACTCCAAGAGCAAGCATATCGTATCCTTTATAGGAATCGCTCCAGCAGACGATCCTCAAATCGTTGTCTATACCGCAGTGGATAATCCTAAAGGAGTCCGGCAATTCGGGGGAACCATTGCAGCCCCCATCGTACGGAACGTGCTAGATTCTGCCCTTCGGTATATGGAGGTACCGAAACGGCAGAATCAGATGCCGAAAGAATACATGTACCCTGACAAAAAACTCATTGAAGTTCCGAATCTAGTGGGAATGGAAAAGGAAAAACTGCAGTCTCAATATTATGCGATTCCTCTAGAAGTGGAAGGGAATGGAAGTGTTGTGACGTATCAATCGCCCCAGCCTGGAACTCATATCGAGGAAGGAAAAACGATACGGATTTATCTTGGGAATTAAAAAGGCTCTGGTGGGCTTCGTAGATGAAGCCCACTAGTGACAAAAGAGAAAAGAATGATTAAAATGGTAAGCGTTGATTTGAGTAGAATGATTAGGGGGCCAGCTAGTATGAATTTGAGAGAACTCCTTTCTCCTCTTGCGAACTATCAATCGGCAGGGGATTTGGATATAGAAATTACTGGACTGTCAACAGATTCTCGCAAGGTAAAACCAGGGCACCTGTTTATAGCATTGCGCGGTTTTCAGGTGGATGGCCATCAATTTATCCATCAGGCGGGAGCTAATGGTGCTGCAGCTTACTTAGTGGAGGAAGAAAAGGGTGTTCCGCAGACTTGTGTTCGTGTTTCGGATACGAAGAGAGCGTTAGCGCTTCTTGCCGATCATTTTTATGGTCATCCAACTAGCCAGCTGAAGTTAATTGGCGTGACAGGTACAAATGGAAAGACAACCGTTACTCACCTAGTGGAACAGATCCTTAATGATGCCAGGCATCCTGCCGGAATTATCGGGACCATCCAGATGAGAATGGGGGAGTATACGGAGGAAGTTAAAAATACAACACCGGATGCTCTTGAGCTACAAAGAATGTTTTCTGTGATGCTGGAAAAAGGAGCTACGCATGCTTGCATCGAGGTGTCGTCCCATGCACTAGAGATGGGGAGAGTATGGGGGTGTGATTTTACCACAGCCGT
Organism: Ammoniphilus sp.; assembly: GCA_041640415.1. GTDB lineage: Bacteria > Bacillota > Bacilli > Aneurinibacillales > RAOX-1 > YIM-78166. Next base: position 3,037 of record JBEQAI010000088.1, read on the forward strand.
TTTCACGAATTTAACTCAAGACCATCTGGATTACCATCATACAATGGAAAATTACAGGCATGCAAAGTCTCTTCTCTTTTCTCAGTTGGGGAATACATACAACGGAAAAAGAAAGAAGTTTGCTATTTTAAACCAGGATGATCCAGCCTCCGCACATTATCAAAAGATGACCGCGGCCCAAGTCATTACCTATGGCATAGAAAACGATGCGGATTTCCGAGCCAGTGATATCAAGATTGAAGCGGCAGGCACGTCTTTTACCTTGCAAGCCTTTAACGAGCAGCTAACAATCCACATGAAGATGATCGGGAAGTTTAGCGTTTATAATGTGCTGGCAGCCGCGGCAGCTTGCTTTATGGAAGGAGTTCCGCTCCAGTCCATCAAGGAAAGTGTGGAGAAGATGTCAGGAGTACCAGGAAGGTTTGAGCCGGTGGATGGCGGGCAGGACTTTGCTGTAATCGTAGACTACGCCCATACTCCAGACAGTTTGGAAAATGTGCTGGCAACCGCTAAGGAGTTTACGACAGGAAAATTATATTGTCTCATCGGCTGCGGAGGCGACAGAGATCGTACAAAACGCCCGATTATGGCTCGCATTGCTAGAGAATATTCCGACTATGCGGTCTTTACTTCGGATAACCCGCGTACCGAGGATCCCCAATCTATCTTGGATGATATGGTTCGGGAGCTAGAGGGCGAGGAGGACTTCGCGTGCATTATTGACCGAAAACAAGCAATCGAGAGGTGCATCTCCTTGGCCCAAAAAGGAGATTGTGTGGTGATTGCCGGTAAAGGCCACGAGACCTACCAGATTATTCAAAATCAGGTTTTAGATTTTGATGACCGAGAAGTTGCAGCATTTGCCATTCGTAATAGAATAAAGTAACATAGAAAAGATCGTAACGAGGTGGAAGGAGGCTGGGGGATGCCGATTCGCGTTTTATTATTTGCCATAGCAGCAGCTTTTCTCATTGCCGTTTTATTAGGCCCCCTTTTCATCCCATTCTTAAGAAGACTTAAGTTTGGGCAGAGCATCCGAGACGAAGGGCCGAAGTCTCATCAGAAAAAAGCGGGCACTCCTACAATGGGAGGCATTATTATAATCTTGGCCTTATCTTTTACTGTCTTTAAATTTGCCAACTCATCTATGGAAGTTTTCCTCTTGATGTTTCTTACTCTTGGGTATGGCTTAATTGGTTTCTTAGACGATTTCATCAAGATTTCTTTCAAGCGTAATCTGGGCCTCACCGCAAAGCAAAAACTATTTGGTCAATTAACCATAGCGGTCATTCTTTATTACGTTTTGATGCAATTTAATTATGATACAAAGGTATACATTCCCGGGACCTCTTGGGGAATGGAGCTAGGGTGGATGTACTTGCCCTTCCTGATCTTTATCACGGTCGGGGCATCCAATGGAGTAAACCTGACAGATGGATTGGATGGACTGCTCGCCGGTACGAGTGCGATTGCATTCAGTGCTTATGCTATTATTGCCTGGATGTCTAGCCAGATGAACGTTGCTATTTTCTGCGCTGCTGTCGTAGGAGCAGTTTTAGGCTTTCTTGTGTTTAACGCTCATCCAGCCAAAGTGTTTATGGGGGACACCGGATCTTTGGCTTTGGGCGGTGCATTAGCAGCGGTAGCGATTCTGACTAAGACTGAACTGTTGCTTGCGATTATAGGAGGGGTATTTGTACTAGAAACCTTATCCGTCATGATTCAAGTCATTTCATTTAAAACTAGAGGAAAGCGTGTGTTTCGGATGAGTCCGCTCCATCACCATTTTGAATTGGGAGGCTGGTCGGAATGGCGGGTCGTGGTTACATTTTGGATTCTAGGCCTTCTGTTTGCTGGCTTAGCTGTATACATTGAGGTGCTGAACTAATGACTAAACATTATGATCGTAGTTGGATCCAAGGCAAAAATATCGTGGTTTTAGGTCTAGCTAGAAGTGGCATGGCCGTTTCACGCTTGTTAGCCCAAAAAGGGGCCCAGGTTATCGTCAATGACCAAAAGCCAGAAGCTGAACTGGCAGGGATCTCAGAGCTTCAAGCTTTGGGGATTCAAGTCATTACGGGCGGCCATCCTGAAGGATTGATACACGCCGGGACTGATCTTGTGGTCAAGAACCCGGGTATCCCTTATTCCAGCGAGCCCGTTCAACAAGCGCTAAGGTTAGGGGTACCCGTTATCACGGAGGTTGAATTGGCAGCAGATTGGAGTGCGGCTCCGCTCATTGGGATCACAGGCTCGAACGGGAAGACGACGACCACCACTCTAGTTGGATTAATTCTAGAAGAAGCGGGGAAGAATCCGATTGTTGCTGGCAATATCGGAACGGTCCTCTGTGAAAAAGCGGAAACAGCTCGGCATGATCAGATTATCGTTGCCGAGCTTAGTAGTTTTCAATTAAAAGGAACGGTTCATTTCCGTCCAGCCATTGGCTGTTTATTAAATATTACTCCTGCTCACTTGGACTATCACCAGACATGGGAAGACTACATAACCTCTAAAGGAAAGCTCTTTTCCAATATGGTGGATGAGGACATCGCAGTGTTGAATGGGGATAATCCAGGGTGCCAAGAGGTCGCTCAGTCGGTTCGCTGTCGCAAGCTATGGTTTAGCCGTCAGAGAGAAGTCGAACAGGGCAGCTATGTCAAAGAGGGTTTTGTTTATTTTCGCATAGGCGATCAGGAGGAAAAGATCATTTCCTTAGATGAAATAGGAATTCCGGGCTCTCATAATCTTGAGAACGTACTGGCGGCAACGGCAATCACTAAAAGCCTGGGGGTGGAGACACCCATCCTCAAGAAAGTGCTTTCGACATTTATGGGGGTTGAGCACCGACTTGAATTTGTAACCGAGGTCAAGGGGGTTAAGTATTATAATAACTCCAAAGCAACAAACGTCGAAGCCACTGTCAAGGCCCTTGAGTCATTTCGTTCTCCCATTGTCTTGATTGCTGGAGGATTGGATCGCGGAGACGAGTTTCAGGAGCTAATTCCCCTGCTCGAGCAGAGGGTAAAGGGAATTGTGGCCTACGGCCAAACAAAAGAAAAGTTCATAAATATCGGGAAAAAAGCAGGATTGAAGCAGCTAGCCTCCGTCGATAATGTAGATGAAGCAGTCTTACAGGCAAGTCAGATGGCAACTGAGGGCGACATTGTATTGCTTTCCCCAGCCTGTGCAAGTTGGGATATGTACCGTTCCTTCGAGGAAAGGGGAAGCATTTTTAAGGAGTCCGTGCATAAGCTTAAAACAAGCCTGTATTGAAGGAGGCAAGCCGTAGGCAGCTTTCGCAAACGTTTGACGTCTTTTTCTCGCAACGCTTGTCCTCAATTTACGGCTAATAAGACGATGTAGAGGTGGCGGCTTGTGGCAAAGGCTAGATCAACCCCTGATTTTATCATTATCATTTCAACGCTAATCTTATTGTGTATCGGTGTCGTCATGGTTTACAGTTCCAGCGCAGTAGTAGCCATAGGAAAAGGAGATCCTTTCTTTTTCACGAAAAGGCAGCTTATTTTTGCGGTGCTAGGGATTGTGGCCATGTTTTTTATGATGAATGTGGATTACTGGGTTTGGAAGAAATGGGCGAAAGTAGGGCTGCTTACTTGTTTTGGCTTGCTTGTTTTAGTTCTGATCATCGGTAATACCGTGAACGGCGCCAAGAGCTGGCTTGGAATCGGGGCGTTTGGAATTCAGCCAGCGGAGTTTACGAAGCTAGGTATGGTTATTTTTCTGGCGAAATGGCTATCGGAGAATCAAAAGGACATTGTATCTTTTCGAAGAGGTTTAGTACCGGCTTTAGGAATCCCAGGACTTGCTTTTGCTCTTATTATGCTTCAGCCTGATCTTGGTACAGGCACTGTCCTCATGGGGACGGCGGTTCTGATGATCTTTGTAGCAGGATGCCGCATACAGCACTTAGCAGGCTTAGCTCTTCTTGGGATCGCTGGATTTGTGGGGCTGATTTTAGCTGCGCCTTACCGAATTAAGAGAATTACAGCCTTTATTGATCCTTGGCAGGATCCGCTAGGTGCCGGCTATCAGCTCATCCAGTCCTTATATGCTATTGGACCGGGTGGGATCATGGGTTTAGGTTTAGGAATGAGCCGACAAAAATTCTATTATTTACCCGAACCGTACAATGATTTTATCTTTTCCATTCTCGCGGAAGAGCTTGGCTTTATTGGCGGGTCGCTCGTATTAATGCTGTTTCTACTCATTCTTTGGAGAGGCATGAGGGTCGCTATTACAGCGCCAGATCAATTTGGCAGCTTACTGGCTGTGGGGATTGTCGGAATGATTGCCATCCAGGTCATTATTAATGTAGGTGTTGTCACGGGGATGTTTCCCGTTACCGGAATCACCTTACCGTTCTTAAGCTATGGGGGATCATCGCTAACCCTGATTCTAACAGGTATGGGTGTCCTTCTGAACATTTCTCGCTTTGCTAGATAAAAATCCAACCCAAGGGATTGGATAGATTGAAGTGGTGATTGTACAGATGAAAATTATCGTTTCTGGCGGCGGAACAGGTGGGCATATCTACCCTGCTCTAGCCTTAGCCAAGCAAATAATGGAACAGCATCCAAACGGAAGAATTTTGTATATAGGCAGTGGGAAAGGCCTAGAGGCCGATATTGTCCCTAAAGCTGGAGTGGACTTTAAGGCAATAGAAGTTAGCGGCTTTAAGAGAAGCTTATCTATAGAGAACATTAAAACGGTTATTCGATTTTTTCGTGCGGTAGCGGAATCCAAAAAAATGATCCGCGAGTTTGGCGCTGACGCTGTGGTTGGAACCGGAGGATATGTATGCGGGCCGGTTGTATATGCCGCAGCTAAACTAGGAATCCCGACGTTAGTTCATGAGCAAAACGTGATACCGGGATTGACGAATAAATTTTTGTCCAGGTATACAGATCGTATTGCCGTTTCGTTTTCAGGTTCAGCCCAATACTTTCCCAAAGATAAAGTGGTAGTCACAGGAAATCCCAGAGCCACCGAAGTAGCTAAGGCTGATCCGGAGCAAGGGCGTTCTACGCTAGCGATTCGCCCAACCCGCAAAATCGTCTTAGTGGTAGGAGGGAGCCGCGGAGCCAAAGCCATCAATGAGGCTTTTCTCCAAGCAGTCCCTCAGCTCGCGGCAAAGAAGGAACTTCACTTTATTTATGTAACCGGAGAAGTTCACTATGAGAAAGTAAAGGAACAGCTAGAAAAGCAGGAGAACCAATCGAATATCAGTGTTTATCCGTTTATATACAACATGCCCCAAGTACTAGCAGCAACAGACTTGATTGTGAATCGGGCTGGGGCCTCGTTCCTGGCTGAAATCACTTCGCTAGGGATTCCGTCCATTCTGATTCCATCACCCTATGTAACGAATAACCATCAGGAAAAAAACGCCAGATGGCTGGAGGAACATGGGGCTGCTACAGTCATTCTTGAAAGGGATCTTACGGGATCTTCTCTCATTGAATCCATTGACGACATTATGTTAAATAAAACCAAGTGGTCTGACATGAAAGCCGCGGCTAAAAAGCTTGGGGAGCCTCAAGCGGCGAATAAGCTTTATGAAGAGCTAGAGCGTCTAGTTTCTAAATAGGCTGATGTCACAAAATGAATAGGCTCAGCATAAAATATATTAACAACGTGATATGAACATGATCCTGCGGCATTTTCGGAGGGGGGAAGAAGGGTAATGAAGCAAATAGTAGAGGAACTGTTGAAAGCTGATATAGGAACGGTAATAGAGGATGAGCCCCTTGCCAACCATACGACTTGGAAAATTGGAGGTCCAGCCGATATATTTATCCAGCCCCGAGACAAATATGGTTTGGTGAGCGCTATGAAAATCATTTATAAGTATAAACTTCCCTGGCGCGTGATTGGAAAAGGCTCCAACTTGTTAGTACAGGATAAGGGTATCCGCGGAATAGTGTTTAAATTGGCTGATGGATTGGATCATCTTCGTTTCGAAGATGATGTGGTGCATGTTGGAGCTGGGTATTCGTTTATTCGGCTCTCGGTTATGGCAGGAAAAGAGGGACTCACGGGATTGGAGTTTGCGGGCGGAATACCAGGTTCTGTAGGCGGGGCTGTTTACATGAATGCAGGTGCTCATGGATCTGATGTATCACGAATTTTCAAATCAGCAGAGGTATTAACTGAAACCGGTGAGCTTGTTGAATATTTGCATGAGGACATGAAATTTAGTTATCGTCATTCTATCCTTCAAGAAACAGGTGGTTTGGTCGTATCTGCCGTATTGCAGCTGGCTCGTGGGAATCGTAAAGAAATAGCAGATTCAATGGCTAGCTTCAAGGAAAGAAGGAGAGCTACTCAACCTCTTCAGCTGCCATGTGCTGGCAGTGTGTTTCGAAATCCGCTGCCTGATCACGCAGGAAGGCTAATAGAGGCTGCTGGATTGAAAGGGTATCGCATTGGTGATGCACAAGTCTCGGAGAAGCATGCCAATTTCATTGTAAATCGGGGAAGGGCCAGTGCCCAAGATGTTCTTATGCTGATTGATTATATACAAAAGGAAATTGCTGAAAGGTATAAGGTTCAGTTAGTTCCAGAAGTTGAGGTGGTGGGTGAAGGATAATCCGGAGGTGAAACCATGGAGAAATTTGCTGTCCAAGGTGGAAGGCCCTTGCACGGAAGCCTGCGCATCCACGGATCTAAAAATGCGGCCCTTCCGATACTTGCCGCCACAGTGCTGGCGGAAGGCCAGTACTCCATTCAGGATGTTCCTCACCTTACCGACATCTCTGTCATGCTTCAAATCCTCAATGCACTTGGGGCCAAAGCCAATCATAATGATTCCGTAGTCACGATCGATACTTCCTCGCTGTTTTCCTCACACATTCCAGAAGACCTAATGGGACAAATGCGATCTTCCATATTTTTGATGGGTCCGATGCTTGCCCGTTTTGGTGAAGTCACGATTTATCCACCAGGCGGCTGTGCGATCGGTGAAAGAAAAATTGATCTGCATATACATGGATTAAAGGCGCTGGGCGCTCATTTTTCTTCGACGGAAGACTACATGTACTGCAAGGCGGACCGACTGATTGGGGCAGACATCGATCTTGCTTTTCCTAGTGTTGGGGCTACAGAAAATATCATGATGGCAGCAACCTTAGCCCAAGGGACGACAAAGATAAATAATGCGGCGAAGGAGCCAGAGATTGTTGACCTACAAAACTTTCTCAATCGGATGGGGGCTAAAATTCAGGGAGCTGGAACATCAGAGATTATCATAGAAGGCGTATCTCGTCTGGAAGCGATCCAATATCAAGTCATCCCGGATCGGATTGTTGCAGGCACGATGCTGCTCGCTGCAGCTGTGGCTGGAGGAAGCCTGACGATTGAAAATGTGATAGCAGATCATATTAAACCGCTGATCGAGGTTACCCAGCAATGCGGTGTTGAAATAGACTATGCCCGTGATATAATAAATGTAGCTAGAGATAAACCTCTTCATGCAGTCCCGCTTATTACAACAGGGCCTTATCCGGGTTTTCCAACAGATATGCAGGCCCAATTGATGACCTTCCTCTCATTAAGCAGAGGTTCTAGCATTATTCGCGAAACCGTATTTGATAGTAGATATAAGCACGTCGATGCCTTAAGAAAAATGGGAGCTAGGATCAAGATTCATGAGAGTGAAGCCCATATAGAAGGAGCTGCAATCTTGCGCGGGGCAGAGGTAGACGCTACGGATTTAAGAGCCGGCGCGGCCATGAT
>JBEQAI010000089.1:0-10784 GCA_041640415.1 Ammoniphilus sp.
CTGGCTAAGCTAGGTTAGAGAGGTTCATCCCCCTTTAAATCCTCCTCCACACTCCAACTTCTACACATATTTCCCCCTAAAATTAAAAAAGCTTGTAGAGAAACGCCTAGTTTCTCTACAAGCTGAAAAGTCCTTAAAATAAGGACTTTTCTTTTCTTTACTAATTTATTTCTCTTCCTTGGGCTTTATTTATGGCCTCGATTTCTTCCTCCGTAAGATGGTAGGGAGACTGAGTGCGAAGAAGCGGTTTGGCATAAACCCGTGATTCTTCTCGCCCGTATATGCTTGTCAGCACAAATCCATCACCGAATTCATCCATAACGGCAATGGAAAAGCTCAGATCGCTGCCCTCATTGTTAAATGCGTTAAACCTTACGATTCCCACATTACCCTTTTTCCTCTGCAAGGACTCCGTAATGCGGTTGATCTCTTGCTGCTGAATCTGATGTTCCAGTTCAACCCCTTGGAGTTGGATAATCAGCTTTTCAAGTAGTTGCTCTAAGTTTTCTTCGCTGGTGCCCTTCATCAACTGATTGAATTGCTTCCTCAGCCTCCGAACTTGAAACGATGTGAGAATCAGCCCTATTAGGGAAGAAAATACAAGTAAAGTCAGGCAAATAACAGCGGCCCATAATAGTTGTGATTCATTCCAGGTGTTCAAGCCGATTCATCCTTCCTCAAACCATCTTGTTCCTAGTCTGTACGATGTGCTTCGACAAATTCATCCTTTAGACTGGAAAGATACCTAACTATAATACAAGAATTATTCTGGAATGAAAAGAGGAGCCCTCGACGGCTCCCCTTCCTATCCTATATTTCTAACAAGAGCATTTCTACTCTCAACTTCTCCAGTTCTTGCTTGCTGCTTTCTATCTGATTCAAATCCCCCTTTTCCATCGCTTCAAATAATCTGGATAGTTCATAGTCAAGCTCCATCTTCAGAACAGGAATACGCTCTTCTGCATCCTTGCGTTGAATGGCCTCGATTACTTGTTCCATGGTTACGATACACTCCTTCTCAAACAGGATTTTCTTGTTCGGACCTTTGATTTCGATGATGCGAATCGGTTCGCCATAACGGATATTCTGCACGACAAGTTGATCGTTTGAAAGAAGCTTAAGAACGGCATGCCCTTTTACTTCAAGAATGAAATGCTGAAGAATCTGGGCAAATTTCTGATCTTTTATGTTGTAGCTTTTATTTTTAAGTTTAAACCGGTTTCCGTATTTATCAAAGGTGAGTCTCTGGGTAGTCCATGTTGTCTGTACGGAAAGGGTGAAATATCTTTTTGTTTCTTTCCAAGCTATCGGAAGTCCAGCTTCTACAAAAGCTTCAATGAGACGTTCGATCTGTGCACGCTCAAACTGCAAGGTAATATTCGTGTATTCCATAACCTCATAAGTTTCCATAGAGTAGCCCCTCCGTAGTTTCTAAATTTTCAGTTTATTTAACTTAATAATATTATGAATAAACAATAAAATCAAGACATTTTTTACGTAACACACGGAGAAAAATGTTCCATTTTGTGACTGCAAGCTCTTTCTTTGTTTTATATTTATATGTCGCCTATGATATAGTTATGATATTCCTATTGATAGTTGCGGAGGTTCTTGAAAAATGACTTTTACCGGATTTACCCCCCAGGATTTTAACGTTTTTTCTATATCCGGGCTTGATGAGAGAATGCAAGCCATCAGAGAACAAATACAGCCAAAGTTTCGCGAAATAGGCAACATATTGTCTGATGATCTTTCCATTATGGCGGGAAACGATATGCATCTTCACATTGCTAAACATGCTAGACGCACTGTGAATCCTCCTAAAGACACATGGCTTGCCATATGTCACGACAAAAGAGGATATAAGAAACACCCGCATTTTCAGATTGGCCTTTTCGACGATCATGTTTTCCTTTGGCTTGCTTATATTTACGAAGTGCCTAATAAGGCTCACATTGCAGATCAATTCATACAGCAGCTTGAAACAGCTTACCAGACCATACCTAAAAACTATGTCCTATCTCTAGATCATACACAAAAGAATTCAATCGCGATGGAAGGCCTCGAACTCTCAGAGTTCAAGCAGGTTGTAGAACGATTCCGTGACGTGAAAAAAGCGGAGCTGCTTATTGGACAGCATTTACCAGCTATCGATCCCTTACTGGGTAAAGGTGATGCCTTCCTCCAATACGCCAAACAAACCTTTGAAACACTCATGCCTCTCTACAAGCTTTCTTTAGCGTAGCATTTCCCTCCACCCAAAATGTGGAGGGATTTTTATGTAATGAACCCTAGTTTTTATGCAAACCCTAAAAGAAAAATATTGTTGAAAATCGACTCGATTTTGATATACTCAATTTTGTTGCAATTTTTATCATGGATGGGAGGGGATAATTATGGATCAAAATGTAACTCCGCTTTTTACTGGCCTAGTTGAGCACAGCGAGCGAGACCCCATTCAATTCCATATCCCAGGTCACAAAAAGGGTCAAGGAATGAACCCCGAATTCAGGGAATTTATAGGTAAGAACGCTTTGTCTATCGATCTGATTAACATAGGTCCTCTAGACGACTTGCACCATCCCAAAGGGATGATCCTAGAGGCAGAAAAGCTCGCGGCAGAAGCATTCGGTGCGGATTACACGTTTTTCTCGGTTCAAGGAACCAGTGGAGCCATCATGACCATGATTATGGCTGTATGCGGTCCAGGGGAGAAAATCATTGTTCCGCGAAATGTTCATAAGTCTGTTATGTCTGCGATTATTTTCTCCGGTGCCATCCCTATTTTCGTACATCCTGTAATGGATGAGAGACTGGGCATCTCTCATGGGATTACTCCTGAATCTGTACGAAAAGCTCTAGAACATCACCCAGAAGCTAAAGCCGTCCTTGTTATTAACCCTACATATTTCGGTATTTCTGCAGATCTGGCTGAAATTGTAGAATTAGCCCATAGCTTTGGTATTCCCGTTCTCGTCGATGAGGCTCATGGGGTTCATATCCACTTCCATGAAAGCTTGCCGATCTCAGCCATGCAGGCCGGTGCAGATATGGCAGCGACGAGCGTTCATAAATTAGGAGGGTCACTAACCCAAACCTCGGTATTGAATGTCAAGGAAGGCTTAGTATCCGCTAATCGCGTCAAGTCCGTGATCAGTATGCTTACAACAACCTCTACAAGCTATATTTTGTTGGCTTCTCTTGATACCGCGCGAAAGCAGCTGGCCATATATGGAAGAGATATGGCAGAAGAAGCAATCCAAATGGCCGAAATCACCCGCAGGGAAATTAACCTAATCCCAGGCATCTATTGCGTGGGATCAGAGATCCTCGGTGGTCCTGCCACCTATGCCATGGATCCCACCAAGCTTATCATTCATGTCAAAGAACTAGGGATTACTGGATACGAAGTAGAAAAATGGCTAAGGGAACATTATCGCATAGAGGTAGAGCTGAGCGACCTATACAACATCTTATGTATCGTCACCCCAGGTGACTCCGATGAAACCATCGGGATTCTTATCCATGCCTTGAAGCATTTATCCAATGAGTTCTTCCAAAAGCAAAGAGTGGAAACCGTGCAAGTCACATTGCCAAGAATACCCGCTCTTGCCCTTACTCCAAGGGATGCCTTCTATTCGGAAACGGAAATCATCCCGTTAAAAGAATCTCAAGGCAGAATCATTGCTGAATTTATTATGATTTATCCTCCGGGAATACCTATATTTCTTCCTGGAGAGATTATTACGGAAGAAAATATCGAGTATATTCAGCAAAACCTTGCCGTTGGTCTGCCTGTTCAGGGTCCAGAAGACGAGAATATTGAAATGATACGTGTCATAAAAAGGCATGATCCCATCAAGTAGCTGAAAGGTCCTTTCAATAAGGACCTCTTTTTTTTTATACGTTCACTTCGGGAATTGACAAATTCCTTCACAAAGTATTCACTTTATTTACCTAGTAGGGTATGAGAGAATGACGGTAAATAAAGCAAACGATTGAGGTGAGTCACATGAAAGCCGGAGCTACAAGGCCTCTAACTCAAGTTGGTATTTTTCTATTATTTTTTATTGTCCCTTTGCTCGATCTTTTTCGAATGGATTTAACTCAACTTCAATTCTATGTTTTTCGCAAAAGCTTCTCCTTTAATGAAGCTTATATCCTGCTCCTTTGTGTTTTGTTGCTTGTCTTTTTCTTTGTTGGGATTTCGAAGTGGTTTGGAAGACAATTTTGCGGCTGGATGTGTCCGCATAATACGTTTTCTGTTTATATTACCAAGATAACGGGTATGGACAAACTGAAATCCAACCCCGCCCTTCGAAAGTTTCTTAACATCTTCCTTTCCGTACTGTTTGCCCCCATTATTGCCTTTAGTATGATTGCGTATTTCTTTGATCCGATTACCCTTTTCCAAGAGATTATTGGCTTGCAATGGAATAGCTGGGCGTTTGGCGCTTATGCCCTTCTGGTTCTCTTTTTCTTCTTCATGATCTTCAAGCTAAGAAGCAACTTCTGCCGGAACGCCTGCCCCTACGGCATGTTCCAGATGATCCTTTCGGATAAGGACTCTAGACCAGGCGGATTTAAGAATATGTTCCGAGGCGCAGGACTTGTCTTACTCATCATCGTGGTATCGCTCATGGGATTGTTGGGATTCTCCATCTATTCAAGCAGCGGTTTTTCTGTGTCGATAGACAAAAAAATTCAAGGTCTGCCTACTGAAGATTACCTGACTTACGCCTACGGTCTTTCCATACACAACAATTACAACCGCGAAGTAACGTATAGCATCAATTATCAAGGCATTCCCGATGGCTGGGATGTAAAATTGCCCGAACAAATATCCGTCGGCAGCTCGGGTACCCATAGTGAAACCATGATGTTCCGAGTAGATAAACACAGCCACAATCAAAACCACAGTATTTTAATTTCGATTCGAAGTGACGATGGACATCTCATCGAAAAACAGCTGAATATCTACCCCGTTGCTCCAAAGTAAAAAATGCGGTTTACAAACCAATTTAAAGTAAGTAATAAAAGAAGTCCTGTCAGCTTGATTATCGACAGGACTTCTTTTATTAGGAGATCTCTCTCACTTTTTCTTCGCTTTCTTTAATCCATTTAATCTTCTCTTCACCATGCAACTCTTGGGCAAGAAATGTCAAGCATTCAAAGAATAAATTCATGACGTTCGGACCATATCTTTCGCGGAAGCTCTCTAGGGCCTTCGTGAAATGGAAGTTCTCTAGGGCTTGTACTCTGCTGTCTTCTACGATTTTCTTCCCCAGACTCGTTAGGTAAACATTAACGACCCGACCATCCTTGTCGCTTTTCTCTATGGTGAGAAGGTCTTTCTCCATCATTTTCTTCACATGAATAACAACGGATGAAGGATGCCAAAATGTCCAATCGGCAATTTGGGTCACTCTTACTCCCTCGTAGCAGTAAACGATCCATAAAATATTGAGCTGAACTGCTGAATCCAAATTTAGTTTCTTCGCAGCCGCTTCCCAGTCATCCTTATTGACAACTGATATCGCCCGAAACATGTTCAGAGCTTCATGAAGTTGTTGAATACGATCTTGCATATCCTTCATTGTTTTCTCCTCACCTTACATCTCTTTGATATCCGATTATTATTGTTTAGTACTAATCCCTCTTTGTGTTGTATATAAAGTATTATGTCTATTGTATATTTTTCTAAAAATTTAGTCAACCTTTTTTTCATATTATACAATTGCCATGAGTTGTCAAAGCTCTTTTAGAATGCTAAGATGTGAATGAGTAAAAAGGTTAGGCTATTTAAGCCTCTAGATAAACCGTGAACGACGAGGAGTGAGGAACATGGGAAGCAGTGCCTATATCAAATTAGTTAAAGATTCACGCGTTCAGCAAATTTCTCTTGAAGATGTAAAAAGCAAAATGACTCATTACATAGAAATGACCCAAAAAACAGGCCAGCAGCTCGATTGGGGCTACGCAAATGCTGCTTTTCCCTATACGCTAATCGAAAAACCAGAAGCCCAAGGCAAGTGGTTCTATCTCAAAGGCAATGATCCTAAGCTTTATAAATATATTATGTTCGGTGTGGGAACAGAAAAGCTGGAGAACGAAGATGTTCAATACTATATACAGGTTTCCCTTCCGGAAGGAAGCACCCATGGAGATAAAGGAAAGGCCAATGAATTCTGTAAATATTTAGCTAAAGAATTCCAAGGAGAACTCCACCTCTTCAATAATCGAGTTATGTATTACTATCCTCGTAAGTAAAAATGCAGAATAAGGAGGATAACACAAAGAAGTTTATACTTTCTTATTCTGCAAAAAAAGAGTATTCTTGTGATTTGTCAAGAATACTCTTTTTTTCTTTTACAATTCAATTAAGACTGAAAAAGCTGCTCTAACACGTCGGGAACTTCTTCAGCATTCAGATACTCCCAAAACAGTCTCCCATAGATCAAAATATCCGAATGCAGATGTAAGCCCCCTAAGGAGCCCTCCACTCCATAGCTTGTCCCCGAATTGCCTACATAGCCAATTACATCGCCAGCGGACACGGCTTGTCCTACCGTGAGGCCAGGTTCAACCTTGGATAGGTGTGCATATCGGACCATTACTCCCTTATCATACTGAACCCAAACCGATCTTCCTCTAAGCTTATCTAGAATATAGATCGGCGTATGACTCGACTGAGCAGAAAGAACCAAGTCTCTTTCCCTTTCTTCCAGCGTAAGTTCTACATAATCATGATCAGCCCGAACAACAATACCATCGGCCATAGACTTAACAGGCGTATTCTCGGTTATATTGATTCCACTTGTACCAGCATACCAGTCAATCCCCTCGTGCGTTCCATTCCGGTATGTTCGAGGGGCACCCGGTAGATGGGATGGCTTTTTGCTGATATGTGCTCCATCAATAGGAACCTTCAAAAATGAGAGATAGCTGACTAATTGTTGCCCAGATAGCTGCTCAGGAACAGGGACTTCGGCCTGATTGACCGGAAGGGATGCTTCAGGAGTATCTTTGACAGTCACTTGGACATAGTCAGTACCAAAAACCACTTCATTGTGTAATTCTTTCACTATGCTTGCGGGTATCCATACAGCATCTTCTTTAAATAATGTTTTTTGTCCATTGGGAAGATATAATCCGTTCTTCTCGACCATAGGGGTATCCCTCACCCAGTTTATTACCAATCCTAGTGCCCTATAACTGGCCGTACCCTCTGCTTGATCAATATCTGCCGCTCCCCCTAGGGATCGGGCTAGTGTGTCTAAATTAATATAGGAGTGCCCACCTAGGGTCTGAATGGGTACCTTTACTACTTTTGCTTCCTGGGCTTCATCGAGCGCTTGAGCCTCCTTTATAGATTCAAACCGTGTTTGCTCAAGCTGAGTCCTGACATCAAACGTGTCGATGGCCATCACGAAAACAAGGAGAACTAATCCTGCACATATGGCGTAGAAAATCTTTTGGTTCATTACTTTTACCCCTTATGCAACTGAAGTTAGAATATCAATACCTTACCATAAAAACTCCTCAAATCGAAGCTTTCCTTCAATGAAAAAAAAGGAACCACGCAATGGTTCCTTCAGTTTAATGAGTTACTTTAATTATAATGTGAGCAACTCTAACAGGTTTGTCTGAATTTCTCGTTTTCATATGGAACTGAATGCGATATTCGCCGACCCGATCAAACGTTATTTCCTCAAGCGTGGAGATACCTACAAAAGCCGTTCCCCTGGATATGGTATTCACGACATCTAAGTCCATTGTGTAAACTTCTCGGCCCCGAGGATCAAAAACTGTAATTTGAGAAAATAGCGTTCTGGTAGTTGGAGCGTTATCAATCATGTAATACAGATGCGGAACGACCTTTTGATCCTTCTTGACGGAAGTAAAAGGAGTTAGCGAGATCCGATTCGTTGTGCTTTCCCTTACTTGCTCCGATACGATCATATTGACATTAGGCTTAGCACCAAGAGCAGCAATCACATCCCCATCCGAAGGGGTCTCAGCCGTGCTTATCCCTCTTTCCAGGAAGGAGTCAACCTTTACGAAGCGTTTAAAGAAGGAATCCTCAACTGGAGCGCCAAGGACAGGTGTAGAACCTAAGAGACAAAAGGTGGAGAGAAGAGCTATCGCCTTGCGTTTCATTGTGAACCTCCGTAATTTTTCTTACATAGTTATACGCATAAAATAGGCAATAGTTTTGTTTGAAACCCAATTTTTATAAATGCTTTAGTGAACTTAAACTTTCTGAAACAGTAAAAGTTAAGCCAGCTTACCAAAAATACCTCACTCCGTATTTTCCATTCTTATAACGAAAGATCTCGATCTCTTTTGGACTGTCATACCCATAAACCCACCAATCTTCACTCATTCGCTTGGCTAAGCATCCAGCCTGAAACTTGGATTCGAACATTCTTGACCAGTAAATCCATTTCATTACAAAAAAACCCCTTTATTGATTTTCACACAATAGAGAACACTAAAGGTAAATTGTTCAGATAAGGATGGTTCATCATGTTAGGTGTATGGTACAAGCAAGCTTTCCCCTTTAAGACGTTTCATTCCCATTTTAGACTAGAGCATGAATTCCATGGCATTGTTCAACACCATATTTCAGAAACCTTCATCATCAAGCCTGTAAGTGCCTTAGGACTGCAGCTGCTCTTAGATGGCGTTCAGATCAGTGATCCCGTTCTGCATCTCAAGTCTAAAATCACGATTAGGCAAGACTCGATTCAGATCTGCTTTCTCGTTATTGATCCGGCGGAGTCCAAAAAGATGATCCAGCAATTGGTCAAAGTTGTCGTTAAGCAACTGCTAGCGTTTGAAAAAAGATTTTATTCGAACCCGGTTGTCCACTACGTAGAGCCGTTTTGCAAACGATGCCTGCATTACCAAACGAAGCCTTTAAACCAATGCATTGCCACCTGTAGCTTCCGAGAAAAGAATCAGGAAAGTGCAGAGAAAAGTCTCCGCACCTCATATATTAGTCATTCCAAAAATTAGGTAATTTATTACAGATCAGCCCGCCTGCTGGTTTTCATCGGACGCTGCGTTTAACTTCTTGTCACGCTCCGCTTCTTCCTCGTCACGCAGACGATGAGCCATACGGCTAGAAGCAGATGAAGCAATGCTTGCCACCAAGTCGTCTAAGAATGTATGAATCCCTGCACCACGCTTGGTATCCAGTTTTTTTATAATGCCTACCTTCTGTTTATCCAGATGGCCGAAGGTCGTAACAGCAATACTTCCGTAGCCAAAAACAGAGCCAAGGGCAAGCGTCTCGTCACAGCCGAAAAGTCCTTCATCACTTTCTACGATGGACTGGAGAGGCTCAGATAACAAGCCTTTTTCCGCTAATATATCAAGTTCAGTTCCTACTAGAACCGCGTGCTGAATCTCCCTCTTCTCTAAAACTGCATGAACGCTTTCAATGCAGCTCTCGATTTTCAATCCCACATGGTACGGTGCCTGCATGAGGTAGACAACCTCGGCGATATCTTCAATTGTTACGCCACGATCTGTCAATCTCTGTAACGCTGCTGCTTTCACTTCTTTACTGTGGACCTGTCTCCTCATCGTATAAAATCTCCCCTCTGCATGCTTTCGTCCTGTTGATAAATAAACTACTTTTATAATATGATAGGATGTAAAAAAAAGATATTAGAAAATTCCCTACTCTATAGTTCATAACCATTCTATGTGGTAAAAAATAGGGATAGCACTGACCATTTTTTGAAGAGATTGGCAATAAATGAACATTACATGCTAAAATAAGAACTAACCATTCAAAGGAGGGATACCCTTGAAGTACACTGTTGCCATTTTTCCTGGACATGAGGTTCAAGAACGGGCCAATTCCTATCGCAAAAGATACGATTCTCACTATGCGCTGATCCAGCCGCATCTCAAGCTAAAATGGCCGTTTGAAGCCTCCGATGAAGACCTGCCCGCCATTGTTGAACGGATTGAAACGATCGCCAAAGACACCGAGCCTTTTGATCTCCTATTCCATAAGATAAAAACGTTTTATCCAACCAACCCTGTGCTCTTTTTTGGCGTTCAAGACCCATCATCGCTCCAAGCCCTGCACAGTAAGCTGAATGAAGGGCCACTGAAGCGTGAGGAAAAATATGTTTTTGTACCACATTTAACCATTGCACAGGATATGATTGAAGACGAGTTTCATGATGTGTATGGGCGTTTAAAAATGATTAACTTGAACCTAAAGAGCAAGATTGACCGCATTTCCTTATTATATCAACTAGGTGATAAGACATGGACAACCCATCAAACCTTCCTGCTCGGCCAGATATAAATGTGCACTTGGTAGGCTCTGCTGAGGAGAAAAAGGACGCCCATTTCGTTCGGCATGCTGTTTTTGTTGATGAACAGAAGGTTCCATCTGACCTTGAATATGATAGTCATGACGATGACCCAACTACCCTGCATTTTGTCGCCTACCGCGAAGATGTCCCCATCGGAGCAGCCAGGATAAGAACATACGCTCCAGGCATCGCGAAGGTCGAAAGAGTTGCTGTTATGGGCAGCCATCGTGGAGCAGGTATCGGAGCCATGATCATGAAGCAAATAGAAGAACAGGCCGCTGTCCTTGGCTATACTCGTTTAAAGCTTAACTCCCAGCTGCAAGCGGTCCCCTTTTATAGAAGATTAGGCTACGAATCAATTGGAGATGTGTTTGTAGAAGCTGATATTGAACATCTGGCAATGGAAAAAGAGCTGAGGGCTTAGTCGAGGCCGCTGAAAAA
>JBEQAI010000090.1:0-10761 GCA_041640415.1 Ammoniphilus sp.
CGGACCGTGTAGGAGACGAGTTTGAACTAGTTCGAAAGCGATTGAAGGAAATTGGTTTTAAACATTGGGCTTACTTTAAAGAAAAAAAGAGATATCTAGTTTCTTTGTAATCAACAAGGGTGTCCAAGTAGTTAGGGGGCACTCTCTTTTTTGGTTTTTTGCCGGGTACCATAAAAAGTTGGTACTATCCAGATCCTCCAATGCTGATAAAATGAAGGTAATAGCAAGAATATTGCTGAGAGGGAGAGAAATGAATATGGCTGATAAGTGGCTTAGGCGTGAAGGTTCTGTCTGGGTGGAAAAGAAGATTATATCGCCTGAACAATTGGAAGAAATTATAAAGCTTTATCCAGAATCACCGCGTCGAATTTCTCAGTTACTGCCAATATTAGCATCTGTTCTGATTGGATTAAGTTTGCTTACGTTCGTTGCATCAAACTGGGATGCAATTCCGAATTTGGCAAGGCTTATTATTTTAGTAGCATTCACAATCGGATTTTACTCTTTTGGGTTTGTGAGGGTTCAGAAAAGCTGGGTAGGGCAAGGCCTAATAGGACTAGGCGTAGTGTCGTTTGGAGCAAGCATGATTTTAATTGGGCAGATGTTCCATCTCGTCGCCTACGATGCCACGGTGTTTGTATTATGGTCACTAGCCGCTTTAGGAACACTGTTTCTGTTTCGACGCACGTTTTTTTATCTAGTGTCAAGCGCTCTATTGTTAGGGGGGCAGATATACTCCATCACTTCCTTTGATCATGCGAGCTGGCTTCTTTTTATTTTGACCATTCTTGGCTTAGGTACCTACTCATATCATACTAAGCATGAATATGCAGGTTGGATATTAGCCGTCTCGGTAGGGATCCAGTCGATCTTCCTATTAGCGAGCGCAGATTTTGCTTGGTCGTGGATAACTATAATTTCCTTCTTGATGTACGTAGTGGGTCTAGGGTTAGGGAAACGTCCAGTGGCCCAAGGGTTTATTGTATGGCCGGCCGTCTTTAGCTTTCTATTCGCTGTGTTTATGGTCTTTTTCCATGAGTATATCTATCAAGACTCAGCGTTTTTAGCTAATCCTGTCATCTATCTGCCCGTGTTTGGAATTCTAACCTTCCTTACGTTATGGTTGAGTCGTGGGGATAAGGCTAAATGGTTGCCGATGCTCCTGTTTATGCCCATGTTCTTCTTCACCTATGGAGACCTTGCTTATTTAGTTATTTTGTTTGTTTATTCTTCTGGTCTTATTTTCTTGGGGGATCAACAAAGTGATTCGAGCGTCTCGAAGCTAGGGATTTTCCTCTTCATGCTAAGCAGTTTTCTCGGATATGTACAATTAGCTTGGGATTTTCTTGACAAGTCCATTTTCTTCCTTATCGGAGGTCTTCTCTTGTTTGGTATCCATTGGTTTCTGCACAGACGAAGTCAGTGGATGACGAAGGGGGATAAGTAATCATGAAGAGAAAGTTTATCATTTTTGTACTCTTACAAGTTCTCGTACTATGTTATATGGCCGCATCGCAGTATGCAGTCGAATGGATGGGGCAGGAAGTGCGATTAAAAACTGCTCCGGTAGATCCAAGAGATCTGCTTTATGGAGATTATGTCATTTTAAACTATGAAATTAGTGATGTCGGTGCATCATTTTTGAAGCTGCAAGACCAGGAACAACCGAGACGAGGGGATAAGCTCTGGGTGGTAGTTAAGAAGGAAGGCAATTATCATCATCTCGTCTCAGCTCACCTAAAAAAGCCTTCTGTGTCCGAAGATGAGGTCATCCTGAAGGGAAAGATTGACTATGTTTCGGAGTTTTGGGACCCTGAAAAACAGGAAAACACTCGAATCCAATCGGTACGAGTCATTTACGGATTTGAGCGATATTATGTCCCAGAAGGGACAGGCAAAGAGCTTGAAGATAAAAGAGGTCAGTTCGACGTGATTGTTAAGGTTGCTCCTTGGGGACAAAACCTTTCCAGTTTAACCTTCATTGCAACTGGGGTAATGACTCAATGGGAAATTAATGAGCATATCTACAAGCATTTTGACTCACAAGGCAGACATATACAAATCCTTCAAACGAGGCTTTGGGACCAATATGAGGGGAAAGAACAGCCGGTATGGGTCGCAGATATCACTATTTATGGGGAAAAGGCAGAACATAAGGATGGACGACAAATTCAGGTGATATTAGACGCCAGAACAGGTGAGATTCTTTCGGAAGAAGTAGGCGAGGCTGCTCCTTAATGGAACAGCCTTTTTAAGTTCTTGTTCAGGTTTCTTCAATAGCTCGCTTCGCGAGCAGTTTCATCACACTGTCATCCATAGGCGGATTGTGAAGCCCTGCTCGAACATCACGGTACCAGCGCTCAAGAGGCAAGCTTTTGGATAAACTTGAACCACCAACGATCCTCATGGCTAAGTCAACCACTTCTAACGCGTGGTTTGTGGCAACTTTTTTGGCAAGCCCTAGTTCAGGATGGAGACTAAGTCGCAGATCAGGTTGTTTGTCCCATCGTTCTGCTACCGAATATAGAAGGGTGCGGGCAGTCATTAAGCTTTCTTCCATTACTCCAATCTGATGCTGGATATGCGGAACTTCTGCAATGGGACCTGACAGGCTGTTTGGCTGATAGGACCGGGCGAACGCTAAGGCATAGTCACGGGCAGCAAAGGCAATGCCAAGGTAGCAAGCAGGGATATGTAGTAACCAGCCATCGGCATCTCGTTTTAGTTCCGTTTTTTTTCGAATAAAGCCTTCATCGGGGACAAACACCTGCTGAAGCAGGAGGTCATGACTCCCAGTTGCACGCATTCCTAGCGTGTTCCAAGTTTCTTCAATGGATACTCCTTCTTGTTTTTGGACATAAAAGAGTCCAACCTCATCAGCCTCTTCAATATAGGCACTAACAATGAAGTGCTCCAGGATAGGACTTAGGGTGCTAAAGATCTTTCGCCCTGTGATGCTCCAACCGCCATCCACACGAATAGCAACCGTTTCGGGTTTTCCTCCACGGGTGGGACTTCCAGTCCCTCTTTCACTCGAGAAGTGATTAATCATGGCCCCATTCTTGACAACCTCTTGACAAAATTGCGCAAATAAAGGCTCTGGCCATGTCAAGGTATGGCGATAGTGATGGACAAGACCTAAGTGCCAGCCTACCGCTAGGGCTGTAGAGCCATCACCACGAGCCAAGCGCTCCTGTACGAGCAACAATTCATATAGAGAGTTCTCCTCACCGCCGTATTTCTCAGGAACGGTGAGTTTTAAGAAACCGGCTTTCTTAAGATCTGCGAAATTGTCGAATGGAAATGAACCTTCTATGTCGTGCTTTTCTGCTCGTTGAGAAAGGATGATGGCCAATTCATCTGCTCTTTTCACGAGAGAGGCCTCTTTCTCATTTCGGACAAAGTAATCAATGACCATGATTTATTCCCTCCCATTTGCTCTGAGAGAATTATACCATCAACCTATCTTAAATAAGCAAGAGTACAAACCAATCTAGCCAACCGGACATAGGTTATATTAGCTAATGGAAAGGAGGCAAGATCATGGGTGTACCTTATGGTGTAGGTGTCGTCCCTCCAGCAGCAGCCGCCCCAGTAGCAGCGCCGCTTGCGGGGGGCATCGGGTTTATTCTAGTGTTGTTTATTTTGCTGGTCATCATTGCCCGTCCTGGGTTTGTTGTCTAAGGATGGCTGTAAAAAAAGGGCTCCATAGCGGGCCTCTATTATTTTTTTGTCACGAAGAAATCATTTACAAAAATGTGTTCTCATGGAGATTCACTGTCGTATCAGGTAAGATGGGAAGAAATAGAATGATTACTGAACGGGAGTGTATGGAACTATGGATCTAGAAATTCAAAAAATTTCTAATAAGAAAATATCCGAACTTGTAGCTGATCAGCTTCAGGAATGGATTGAGACAGGAAAAGTGCAGCCAGGTGAAAAACTTCCCTCCGTACGTGAACTTTGTGATTTATTTAATGTTGGCCGAACAGCGATACGGGATGCCATTACCACCCTAAAGGGGAAGGGTTTAGTAGATGTGCGGCGGGGTGAAGGAACTTACGTTAAATCGTATGATTACTCACGCATATTTGATGAAATCCTGTTATTGAACCAAACGGATATACATAAGCTTTTTAATGTAAGAAAGATTCTTGAAGCTGGAATCGCGGAAATGGCAGCTCAAGCCCGTGATCCAGAGGATATTCATCGTATTAGAACACATATGGATCAAATTAAAGAAGCAAAAACAATAGAAGGATGGAAAGCGGACTATGAATTTCACCTAGCGATTGCTGAGGCAACTAAAAACGAAGTATTGGTCCTGTTGCTCGAGACCATTTCTTCAACCATGAAGATTGCCATTAAGGGTTGTCACCAAATCATCATGGAGAACCCTCAGCTTACTCGTGAAATCGTGGTACAACATGAAAATATTTACTCAGCAATTAAAGAAGGACGCCCTTCCGAGGCACGAGCAAGTGTTATAGAACACTTGACGTATGTTGAGAGTTTGCTCAATCGTTTACAGACAAAATAGAATGGGCAAAAGCCCATTCTATTTGCAAAAAATATAACAAAGATTACTTTTTAATGTTTGTTATAATACATTGACAAAGTCTACTGTGACAAATAAAATGTCTAATAAGGCAAGTTTTTCATATCACATATCACATATCACATAAGTATACAGGATAGGCTAGCAGACTAGAAAGTGACTGTAATACAAACTGTAATAGAATCCGTCTTCAGAGGAGAGGGTGTGAGTTATGGTGTTAGCAACATTGGAATCTTTACTAGAGAAAGAGCAGATCTCAAAAAAAATCGGAGACTATCATCCACTAGGAAATAATGGATTGCTTGTGGTTTATCCCAAATCAGAAGATCAAATATCTGCCTTACTCCATTACGCATATGAACAAGGTCTAAGCGTCATCCCCGAAGGGGGAGGAACGAAGAGAGGCTTTGGCGGTATCGAGCCTAATGCCGACCTCGTGCTATCATTGTCAGAATATGGGGGGATTGTTGAATATTCAGAAGGAGACCTGACGATGACGTTGAAATCTGGGACAACAATAAAGGAAATTCAAGAATATCTTCGGAAAAATAAGCAGATGCTCCCCTTGGATCCCTCTTGGCCAGAATTGGCTACTATCGGTGGTGTAATTGCTTCGAATGATAGCGGTCCCAAAAGATGCAGATATGGCTCTGCCCGGGATTTGGTCATTGGTCTTCGGCTGGTTTATCCTAATGGAGAAGTCATTCGTACAGGCGGTAAGGTTGTTAAAAATGTAGCCGGCTATGATATGAATAAGCTTTTTATTGGATCCATGGGAACCCTAGCTATTATGAGTGAAGTGACGCTAAAGCTTCGGCCTATGCCTAAATACGAGGCTCTTGTCCTATTAACCTTTGCAGAAGCTGATCTCGCAAATCTAAAAAACTTTATCATCACTCTCCAAGATTCCTTTAATGAACCTCATTCGCTTGAAATTTTGAATCCATCCCTTAACCAACAAAGCAATGGGCGCGACGGATATGGCTTAGCGATTGCCTTTGAAGATGTTAAGGAAGCCGTGGAGTACCAGGTGAAATGGACGGAACAGCATAAGCCAGAAGGAGCAATTATGCATGTTTTGTACAAGGAGGACGCTGAGCGTTGGTGGACTTCTTTCTCACACATTTCTCATCATAGTGCAGAAGAAGACAGTGCGAGGGTACTTGGTCTTAAGATCGCAAGTAACAATATGGATGTGATCGATATTCTTTCATTCTGTGAACAAGCTGCCCATAAGCGTAAATTGCAGATTCTTTCTCATGGGGGAGCAGGTCACGGCATCTCACGCGTTTTCCTTCGCGGGAATGAATCAGAATATAAAGATTTTATTGAAGAAATTCGAACTTTTTCAAATTCCAGACGTGCACATGTCGTCATTCAGCATGCTACCCTTACCCTTCGTCAGCAAATGGATGTATGGGGAGAGAAACCTCTGTATTTCTCCTTATTAGAAGGTATTAAGAGGGCGGTCGATCCGCAATGGATACTTTGTCCAAAACGTTTCGTAGGAGGGATTTGAAGATGTCAACTTCACTGAAGATGGAGTCCCAATGCCAATCGAAAAGCAACTTCTTGTGGGAGGATCCACCAGATGAAAATAAGTTCTCAGCCTGTGTCCATTGTGGAATGTGCCTTGAATCCTGTCCCACCTACCTAGAAACGGGACACGAACAACAATCTCCTCGCGGTAGAGTCCATTTGATTAAGTCGGTCGCAGAAGGAAAGATGACAGTCAATGAGGCATTCGAAGATCCCATCTTCACTTGTCTAGATTGCCGAGCTTGTGAGACCGCCTGTCCGTCTGGCGTTCAAGTCGGTGCACTGATTGAAGAAGCACGCGGGCAAATCCGTAAGGCGATTCCACTTAAGGGATGGAAAGCAGGGATAAGCAAATTCTTCCTTCGCGGTGTGTTTCCGCACCCAAACCGTCTGCACGCAATAGGTGGACTTATGAAGGTATACCAAAGGAGTGGAATGCAATCCATCGTTCGGAAATCAGGTTTGATTAAGGTCATGCCGAAACATCTACAAGAAATGGAAGCGATTATGCCAGCTGTTCAAGACCCGGTGATGAAGAAGTATCCGGAAGTCATTGTTGCCAAAGGGGAAACCAAACAGCGCGTCGCGCTGCTAACGGGTTGTGTTATGGATGTTATGTTTGGTGATATCAATGAGGCTACCGTCCGTGTCTTAACTAGGAATGGCTATGAGGTTGTGGTACCAAGGAGCCAGCGTTGCTGCGGAGCTCTTCATATACATGCGGGTGATCGTGAAGAGGGAAAAAGATTGGCAAAGCAAAACATTGACACCTTTTTAGGGGCAGATGTAGACAAAGTCGTTGTTAATGCTGCAGGCTGCGGGTGTGCCCTGAAGGAATATCCAGAGCTCTTCCACCATGATCCGGAATACAAAGAAAAGGCTGAGCAATTCGCAGAAAAGATCGAGGATGTGTCCAAATTTCTGGTAGAACAAGGCTACCAAAAGCCTCAGGGATCTATTGAGACGAGAGTGACCTATCATGATGCGTGTCACCTTGCGCATGGGCAAGGCGTACGCAACCAGCCAAGAGAACTGCTGCGGGATATCCCTGGGGTTCAAATGGTAGAAATGCCCAATGCAGACCGTTGCTGTGGAAGTGCGGGTATCTATAATTTAACGAATCCAGAGATGGCCGGAAAGGTTTTAGATGAGAAGATGTCCTTTGTCCCTCAAGATGTTGATATGATTTCGATGGGCAATCCGGGGTGTATGCTTCAAATGACGATGGGGGTTGCTAAGCATGGTCGAAGCGCAAAAGTCGTGCATACCATCCAACTTCTTGATCGGTCGTACCAACTGGAGGATGAGAAAAGAAAGGGGGAGGTCAGTTCATGAGCAATCAAGATCCTATTATTCAGCAGTTAACGGAAATTACGGGTAAAGGCACGGTCCTGTTCCGTAAGGAAGACTTGATCGCATATGAGTGTGATGGTTACACCATTCATAAGCAGCCTCCACGTGCCGTTGTTTTTCCTTCCTCTACATTGGAAGTGTCTAGGATCGTAAAGCTGCTCTCCGCACAAAACATTCCTTTTATACCTCGCGGAGCGGGTACGGGACTAAGTGGGGGAGCTACTCCTTTAGGAGGAGAAGTGATTATCAGTTTGGTAAAGATGAAACAGTTGCTCCATGTCGACCTGGAAAATCGATTAGCTGTTGTGGAGCCAGGGTATGTGAACTTAAAGCTAACCAATTCTGTAGCAAGTAAAGGCTACTATTATGCACCAGATCCTTCCAGTCAGTATGCTTGCACCATCGGAGGTAATGTGGCGGAAAATGCCGGTGGTGCACATTGTTTAAAATATGGGGTGACCACCAATCATGTACTCGGGATGGAGCTGGTTCTTGCGAATGGAGACATCGTAGAGATCGGCGGGGCACCTGATTCCCCCGGATATGATCTGATGGGTTTATTAACAGGTTCCGAGGGAACCCTGGCGATTGTGACGAAAATTACAGTCCGCATCCTTAAAAATCCGGAAGATAAGCGAACGGTCCTAGCTTATTTTAATAATGTAGAGGACGCTAGTTACGCGGTATCCGATATCATTGCAGCCGGGATTGTCCCAGCAGCATTAGAAATGATGGACGAAGTTGCGATCATAGGTGTAGAAGCTGGAAACTACCCTGTTGGACACCCGGAAGGACTAAAAGCCCTGCTCCTAATAGAAGTAGACGGTATAGCGGCAGGGATTGAACCACAAATCGAAGAGATCCTTGAAGTTTGCCAGAAAAGAAACGTTACTCAAGTCAAGGTCGCAGAAAATGACCAGGAGCGCGCTCGCTGGTGGGCCAATCGAAAAACCGCTTTTCCCGCTATGGGTGCCATCTCTCCCGATTATCTAGTTCAAGATGGTGTCATCCCACGCAGCCGCTTGCCAGAGGTTCTTGAAAAAATCGAGGCAATTAGCTCGAGATCAGGACTACGCATCGCTAACGTGTTTCACGCTGGGGATGGGAATCTTCATCCGCTCATTTTATTTGATGCTCGTAAACCAGGGGAAACAGAGCTCGCGTCCCAAGTAGGGTCTGATGTACTTAAAGTTTGTGCCGACGTTGGGGGCTCCATTACGGGTGAACATGGGGTTGGAATTGAAAAGCTGCACGAAATGACGTTTGTTTTTTCTGATCAAGAATTAGCAGCACAAACCAGTATCCGCGATGTATTCAATCCGAACAACCTGTTAAACCCAGATAAGCTTTTTCCTAAGCCTAGTCGTTGTGCGGAAATTCGGAAAGCGGTCAGTTCCTAAAGGGATGTTCACATAGACTGCCAAAAAGTAGGGAGCCTAATAAATGGCTTCTTTTTTTTCACTGAAAATACTCTTGATTCGACTGGACAATAAGGGTATAATCATTACTAGAATGAAACCATTACAATTAACGATGTGATCGCAGCAATGTTAATACCGATTCACTACTGAATCGTAACTATAATAAAAGGAGTGGCGTAGTTATGGCTAGAGAGGTTATCGTTTATAGCAGTACGGGTTGTTCTTATTGCGAAAAAATCAAGAATGAACTGAAGGAATGGGGATTGGAATACGAAGAAAGAAATGTTACCGTGAACCCTGATTTTTTTAATGATCTCCATGAAAAGGGAATGTTTTCAACCCCTGTAACCTTTATCGACGGGGAAGCATTTATTGGGTACCGCCCTAATAAAATGAAGCAGTATCTCGGCATTACCGACCAACCTAAACCAGTTGCCACGGAAGCCAAAGAAACAGATGAAGATGTATTCCAAAATGTGGATCAAGCGATTCTAGATGAGATATGGGATCTAGTATGTATTGGAGCTGGTCCAGCTGGAGCGTCTGCTGCCGTTTACGCCTCTAGAGGAAAGTTGAAAACCTTGGTGATTGATAAGGCTCCAGCCGCTGGAACATTGGCTATTACTCATAAGATCGCAAACTATCCTGGCGTCCGAGGGGAATTGACAGGCTTAGAGCTAGTGCAAACGATGCAGGCTCAAGCTAAGGACTTTGGAACGACCTTTGTAAGAAGTCATGTCCTTGGTGTGGATTTTAGCCAATCAGATGTTAAAATTCTAGAACTTCCAGAAGGAAAAATTAAGGCGAAAAGTGTCTTTATCGCCGTAGGTGCAAAAGCCCCATCAAGCAAAATTGAAGGGGAAGAAGAATTTACGGGTCGCGGGGTAAGCTATTGCTCTACATGTGACGCAGCCTTTTTCCAAGATCGAGTTGTCGCTGTGGTAGGAGAAAATGAGGAAGCTGTTCACGAAGCGGAAGCCCTATCAAAATTTGCCAAAGAAGTGAAGCTACTCGTTCCCCTATCTAAGTTCAAGGGAGAGGTTGACTTATCTGAGCTAGAAAATAAATCGAATGTAAGCATTCATTATAAACATCGACTAAAGGCCATTCAAGGACAAAACAAAGTAGAAAAACTGGTGATTGTCGACGAATCCAAAAACGAGAAGGAATGGACAGTCGATGGGGTATTTTTATACTTGGCAGGTATGAAGCCAGGTACGGACTTCCTTAAAAATGCTGTATCTCGAGATGACGAAGGCTACATTAATGTAGATACTCACCTGCGCACCTCTGTTGAAGGCGTATTTGCCGGAGGAGATGCTCGTCGAACACCGATTAAGCAAGCGGTACTTTCTGCAGCAGATGGTGCCATTGCTGCTCTTGGAGCAGACCAGTTCGTAAACCAAAGAACGAAGCTGCGACCACAATACAGCTAATACGATTGACCCTTAACCCTGTGTTAAGGGTCTTTTCTCATTTGGAATAAAGTCCCAAAATGAAACATGGAGAATGGTGGAACATTATTCTTGTTACTAGTACGTGACAGGAGGAATTAAACGAGATGAAACGACAGCGTATAGGTATTAGTATCCTTGTCTTCGCGCTGCTTTGCTGTGTTAGCACCCAACTCATCAGCGCGGCTTCAATGGATCAATCTTTTCACTTTGGATTTAAAAAAAGCAAGAACGGCGAGTTAGCCTCGATTGACCAAGAAGGGTTTAAGGACATTGTACAAAAGCATGGTGCCATCTTTTTAGGTGATACCTCGAAAAAAGAACTGTATCTAACCTTCGACAACGGTTATGAAAATGGATTTACACCCCAAATCTTAGATGTCCTGAAACAAAAAAAGGTTCCCGCCATTTTCTTTGTCACTGGTCATTACATCAA
>JBEQAI010000091.1:0-10645 GCA_041640415.1 Ammoniphilus sp.
TGTCTTTTGTATAAGTGTTGTATAATATATGGAGTATCTTTCCTTATCTTTCCCGGAGGGGGAATTATCATGAAGATTGCCGTTTTAGGGGGGACTGGCTTCATTGGAAGCCAGCTTGCAAGACAATACATCCAGCAAGGGCATTCCCTCTGCCTATTTACCCGTAATCCGCAAAAATATACCACGAGTAATCCTTCCATAACCTACCTCAAATGGCCGCTGCAGAGCGGAGATGCTCCTTTGGGTGTGGATGCTTTGATTAACCTAGCAGGCGAAACGATCAATCAACGATGGACCTTTTCCGCTAAAGCTTCAATCTTAAATAGTCGTGTTCAGACCACTCGCGAGCTGGCTCAAGAAATGGAACAGGGAAGGATTCGCACGCCCGTCCTTCTTAACGCTTCTGCGGTGGGCTATTATGGGCATTCCACAACGGAGATTTTTGATGAAGAAGCAAAGGTTACTCCCCAAGATTTTCTTGCAGAAGTGGTTCATGCTTGGGAGCGGGAGACGGAATCGATGGTCCAGCAAGGCATTCGGGTAATTCGGGCTCGGTTTGGTGTAGTGCTGGGCCGGGAAGGGGGCGCTTTATCGAAGATGGTTTTACCCTACAAGCTTTTTGCAGGGGGAAGAGTGGGGACCGGAAACCAATATCTTTCTTGGATCCATATAGACGATGTCGTCGGATTGATGTTACATTGTATAGAAAACGATGACGTACAAGGAGCGGTTAATTTTACTGCTCCTCATCCTGTAACGATGAATCAATTCGGGAAAATGGTCGGTCAGGTGTTACATCGCCCTCATTGGCTGCCTACACCGGCTTTCATTCTTCAGCTAGCCCTCGGTGAGATGTCTGATCTTGTCCTGAAGGGTCAGCAGGTCATCCCGAAAAGGGCTTTGGAGTTCGGTTATCCATTCCATTACCCCTACTTAAAAGAGGCGCTCGAAGATTGTTTCTAAAAAAGAACAGGATAGGTGGACATATGAGTAAAGAATGGTTTGAAAAATCCTTTCAAGAAGATTACTTAAAGATTTATGCACATCGCGATGAAGTAAAAGCGACGCAGGAGCTTGAGCAACTGATTCCATACCTAGACATTCAACCGGGAAAAACCGCCTTGGACCTATGCTGCGGTCAGGGTCGTCACAGTCGCTGGCTCGCTCAGCTTGGACTTCGGGTCGTTGCGGTTGACTTATCTGCTGTGCTTCTACAGGAGGCTATTAAGCAATCCCTAAATCTCCCCGTTCTGTATATGCGGGCAGATGCCAGGGACATTCCGTTTCATGAAGAGATGGACTATGTATTTAATCTATTTACAAGCTTCGGTTATTTTGTAGAAGATGAAGAAAACGAAAAAGTGCTTAAACAAGCGAGTAAGGCTTTAAAGTCCGGAGGATATTTCCTGATGGATTATCTGAATCCCGAGTATCTTCGCGCCCATCTGGTTCCCTATTCGGAATCAAAAGGGAAAGGCTTAGAGATTTTACAGTATAGAACAGTTAATGAAGCCTTTGTTCAAAAGCGAATTGTGATCAAGGAGCAGGGAGAAACCAGCAGACAGTATGAGGAAAGAGTGAAGTTGTATTCGCTCGAGCAGCTTCAATCCATGCTCAACCAACAAGACTTTGATATTCTGCACGTCTTTGGCAACTATGATGCCACGCCATACGAGGCTGACCGTTCTCCTCGGATGATTTTTATCTGCAAGAAAAAATAAACCACCCGATCGTTATGGGTGGTTTTTTCTTTTCTTTAGAAGTGAGTATCCGATTGGATAAAGGTTCCTTCCAGGCGGAGAAACAATACGTTGAGTTCGCTGATTTTTCCGGAGAGCTCATTGAGCTCATCCATGATCTCGAAAAACGCTTCCGGACGGTTCTGCAATTCCTCGTATTTTTTCATATATCGTTTGTCGAACTCCAATATTTTGGCAGGAATTTTGGACGTGATTCCCTGGGTCTTCTCATAGAATGCAGCGGTTTCTTCTGAACTCCATTCCTCGAAGGGAACGTAGATTACCGGCATGTCGAGCTCTATTCTCCTATCATAGACAAAATTATATTTCATGGTCATCCCTCCATTATAAGAAAATTATACACGATGTTCGTATGATTTTGTAGGGTAGGAAAATGTTGGGCCTGCCTAAAATTGTCGAATTGCTATTGAAATCTTTTTTCAATACGTTATCCTTATAAGGAAAACCTATTTCAAAAGTTAGGAGGTTACCGGATGTTAAAGTGGATACGTTCCTTTTCTTTGGAACTTTCCGGAGCTGTTGTGTTGGCCGCCGTTTTACTATTTTTGCTGAGTCCCAATCCCACAGAAGAACAAGGGCTTCCATTCGAAGTTCCTTCCTCTATATTAAGCCTAAATACCATTTTCCTTAGTATCCTTATTGAGGCCATTCCGTTTGTCCTTATTGGGGTGCTGATCGCGGGGATGATACAGATTTTTGTAACCGAAGACCATATCCGCAGATGGATGCCAACCAATAAATACCTCGCTGTACTGATGAGTTGTGTATTGGGGGCGTTATTTCCTGCTTGTGAATGTGGCATTGTTCCGATTGTCCGTCGACTGATTGCTAAAGGAGTTCCCTTGTATGCGGGAATTGGATTTCTGCTAACAGGACCGATAATTAATCCAATTGTTATTTTGTCTACATATATGGCCTTTGGGAATGATGCTCAAATGGCGGGCTGGAGAATGTTTTTAGGCTTTGGTGTCGCTCTTGTTATCGCCGCGATTATCGCTCTGGTCTATAAGGGGAATCAAATGAAGCATGGACAAGTACTGCCGATAGTTAGCAACTCGAGCCAGAAGTTGCCGCTGGGTCAACGATTTATACAGATGCTGCATCATTCCATTGATGAATTTTTTGACATGGGAAAATACCTGATCATGGGAGCCTTTTTAGCTGCTTTTGTTCAAACTTACGTATCGTCTGCAGCTATTCTTCAATTAGGAAGTAGTGTAGTGACCTCGACTCTCGTCATGATGGGGTTAGCCTTCTTGCTATCTCTATGTTCGGAAGCGGATGCTTTTATCGCTGCCTCGTTCCGAAATATGTTTGCCCCGACCGCATTGCTCGGCTTCCTGGTGTATGGTCCCATGCTTGATTTAAAAAACACATTCATGTTGCTTGGTGTCTTTAGGGCGCGTTTTGTCATCGTGCTGGTGAGCTTAATTACGGTTACGGTATTTTCGGCTGTTTTAGCTACACAATTCTGGCTGTAGGGAGGGAAAGGTGTTGAATTCACAACAGTTGCTTCGTGCAGGAATTTTACTCGGTTTTGCTTTACTAATAGGAAGGTTGCATTGGACCGGCGAACTTGCCAAGTATATTAACATTAAATATTCAGCTATGAGTTTAATTGCTTGTGTCCTCCTCTTTCTTTTGTTTTTCGCTCAATTGGGGAGAATTCGCCCTGTTGATCAAACTCAACATGATCATTCTTGTAGTTCTGGCTGTCAGCACCATCATCATCTGCGGTGGTCGCTCAAAGGAGGACTTGCTTATGTAATCCTGTCTATTCCTTTAGTTACAGGGTTCGTGTTGCCTGCGAAAACACTTGATGCAGCGATGGCATCCAAAAAAGGAGTCATGATTCAGTCTCCTTCACCCAAAGTAAGTGCTGCACCCATGGAAGAAGAGCATCCGTTGCCTGAGTCACGAGAACATAATTTCGTGTATCTCGATGATCTTTATGAGAATTCGCTCAACGAGCTGATTCAACAGCCCGAAATCATTTTTAATGATTTTGACTTTGTTGAGTACGCGGACACCATTTCGTTTTACCCTAGGGAGTTTATAGGAAAAAAGGTGGAGCTGTCAGGGTTTGTCTATAAAGAAGAGGGAATGGACCCATCCCAGCTGGTGGTGGCACGGTTTATCATCACGCATTGCTTAGCTGACGCTGGAGTGATTGGATTCTTGGCCGAATGGGAGGATGCAGAGAAGCTAGAAGAGGATACCTGGATACGGGTGAAGGGAACATTGGATATTACCCAATATGGAGAATTCGAACTTCCTAAACTTCACGTAGAGGAATGGGAAAAGATTAGTATGCCCGCTGACCCTTACGTTTATCCTAAACTCAATTAGGAATAAAAGATGTAGATTTTGGGAAGGCTGGGAATGAAGTAAACCCGAGGGGATGAGTTCATGGAGTTTTGCCCTCTATTTCACGAAGAACAGCGCTTTTTTGTGCACCATGTGAACTGTGATGCTACGGATGAAGACTTAAAAGGAGAAGAAGAGCTTGTCGAGAAATTTTGTATGGGTAATCATGCCAAGTGCCTCCGTTACCAGACGTACCAAGATCTAAAGATTGAATATCTGGTGAGAAGAAAGCTCAATGCTGAATTTGGAGCGTAAGTCTCCTCTTTCTCCAAACATTTAACATTCATAACAACCCCCATAAGACCACATTCTATAATTACACTCCGATAAAAGACAGAGCAGGAGTGAAATTAGCGGAAGGTGGTTTTTCATTTGATTAAAACCGGAAAGCATAGCTTACTTGCTCGAGTTTTGAGACCGCTAAGTATTGTCAGTTTGTTGACGGTAGGTTTGTTGACAGGTTGTGGTGCCGGTGCGGGTGGTGGTGCGGGTGTTAATCAATATGACGGAGTATACAACGTTAACGACTATACTGGACGAGTGAATCAGTTCCAGGGGGACATGACAGGGCGTACAAACATGACCGGACGCACAAACATGTTCCAAGGTCGTAACTTCGACACCACAGGTCGTGCTGTACCTTTTGTAAACAACCGTGTAAACCGCGTCACACCGTTTACTACTCCAGCTACACCAGGAACTCGCGTAGCGCCGCTGCCGCTAGCGCCAAATGCTGGTCGTATGGATATGTTGAATAACCGTTTTGGCACTGGGTCACCCTATATTTATGACAATAACTATGACGACCGTATAATCACTCGAGGAACCACAACTCGCCGATAGAGTGGAGGTTAATCCTCCACTTTTTTTTACTGTTTATTCTTATCCCAATCCTCAAGGAGGTACTGAATGAATCAGAATAACAATAATCAGAACCCTGAGCTAAAGGAAATTGGGACCCATATGGCTGGACTCACGAATCAGCACCAAACACGCAATACCAACACACCAGAGATCATCAATCCTCCAGTCGTTCCTAACCCTGGACCTTATGACACAAGGACAGGAAACTATAAATAAGAATTCAAAATGGCGACCACCTTTCTGGGTCGCCATTTTACTAATGTTGAAAAAATGTCACACACTCAAAAGGGCTCTACCTTGTTAATTCTATGCAAAAACGTCATAATGGGTAATGGTAGCGAAATTGACAGAAAAGAGGATTTGACATGAGCTTCAATAATACGTTTGTAAATGCCTGTTTGAAAAAAGATATCGATCATGTTCCCGTATGGTATATGCGTCAAGCCGGACGATATCAGCCGGAATACCGTGAAATCAGGAAAAAATACAGCTTGCTAGAAATTTGCCATATTCCAGAGCTTTGTGCAGAGGTTACGACACTGCCTGTTCAGCAGCTGGGAGTTGATGCTGCTATTTTATTTTCTGATATCATGGTTCCACTTGGGCCGATGGGTGTGAAGTACGATATTATTGAGAAAAGAGGACCTGTCCTTGAAACACCTTACCGCACTGCGGATGATATAAATAGCCTACGCCCGCTTGAACCGGAGCAAGATCTTCCCTATGTCATCGAGACGATTAAGATACTGGCTCGCGAGCTTAAGGTTCCGTTAATCGGCTTTACTGGTGCCCCCTTTACTTTAGCCAGTTATATGGTAGAAGGAGGACCTTCCCGTAACTATATTCGTACGAAACAATTGATGTACAGCCACCCGGATGTCTGGAACAACCTTATGGAAAAGCTAGGACAAATGGTTGTAACCTATCTATATGCGCAAGTTGAGGCCGGTGCCAAAGCGGTGCAAATTTTTGATAGCTGGGTTGGTGCGCTATCGCCAGCAGATTATATGAAGTACGTCTATCCTACAATGAAGAAGATCTTTGATGAGCTTAAGGATCTGCAAGCTCCTAAGATTTATTTTGGCGTAGGCTCAGGAGAGCTCCTTCCATATTGGAGTGATTTAGATACAGACGTGATCGGCTTAGATTGGCGAGTGTCCATTCCAGAAGGACGCAAGCGTATAGGAGAGCGTTATGCTGTGCAAGGAAATCTTGATCCAACGCTTTTACTTGCACCATGGCCCGTGTTAGAGGCACGCGCGAAGGAGATTATCGATGAAGGGCTGCAAAAGCCAGGCTTCGTTTTTAATTTGGGGCATGGGATTTTCCCTGAAGTACCTGGAGATATGCTTAAGCGCCTTACCGATTTTATTCATGAGTACAGCGCCAGTGTAATAAAGAACAGATAGAGGAGCGTCAGAATGATGAGCAAGCGTACCCTTGGCTTATTGGTGATGTCGTATGGCACCCCAGCAAGTCTAGACGAAGTAGAAGCATATTACACTCATATCCGTCGAGGCAATCCTCCCTCACCGGAGAAGCTGCAGGAATTAAAAGATCGCTATCAAGCGATTGGCGGCGTCTCCCCCCTTACGGAAATCACGCAAAGCCAAGTTCGTGAACTAGAACGTTTCCTTAATGAAACCTCCGAGGAATATAGCTTTAAAGCTTATTCGGGAATGAAGCATGTTGATCCTTTTATTGCAGACGCTGTAGCAAAGATGGCACAGGATGGAATTACCGAAGCAGTCGGTATCGTTCTAGCCCCTCATTATTCGGTTATGAGTGTCGGGGCTTATAACAAGTATGCAGCGGAAGCGGCCCAAGCCCATGGCATTGCCTTGCAACTAGTTGACAGCTACCACTTAGAACCCAAGCTGATCGAGGCTCTGGTGATTCGTGTAAAGGAATGCCTGAACAAATTTCCAACGGAAAGGCAGTCGGAGGTTAAGGTACTTTACACGGCTCACAGCTTACCAGAGAAGATTCTGGAGATGGGAGACCCGTATGCCAACCAGCTTCGTGAAACCGCAGAAGCGATCTCCAATCGCGTCGGGGTGACCAATTGGGAAACCGGATGGCAAAGCGCGGGGCAGACGGCTGTTCCTTGGCTGGGTCCAGATTTGCTGGATAAAATGCAGCTGTTAAAAGATGAAGGAGTATCGAATCTGATCATTAGCCCCATTGGATTTGTTAGCGATCATCTAGAAGTGCTTTACGATATTGATATCGAAGCCCAAAATCTTGCTACCGAATTGGGAATGCATGTGGAACGAACGTCTTCTCTCAATACTGACCCATTATTTATACAAGCATTAGCATCCGCTATTCTCAAACTTCTGCAAGACAAAAAGTAGAGGATGGATCCCTATGAATAGAAAGCAGCATGTTTTGGTTGTAGGTGGGGGAATTACCGGGCTGACTGCAGCTTACTACATACAAAAACAAATCAGGGAAGCTCATCTTCCCTTGACCATTACATTGGCAGAAAAAAGTGATCGCTTAGGCGGCAAGATTCAAACCGAACGCCATGACGGGTTTGTCATAGAGAAAGGACCGGATTCCTTCCTGGCGCGCAAGCCAGCCATTATTGATTTATCTATGGAACTGGGTCTAGAAGAGAAGTTGGTAGGGACCAACCCGGCTGCTAAGAAAAACTATATCCTGCATCATAATCAACTTCATCTCATGCCGCCTGGATTGATTCTAGGGATTCCTACACAGATGGCACCCTTCGTCAAAACCGGATTGATCTCTCCATTAGGAAAAGTAAGAGCAGCCATGGACTTGGTAATCCCAGCCCGTAAAGAAGAATCCGACGAATCTTTAGGGGGGTTCCTCCAACGCCGTTTAGGCAGAGAAGTCGCCGAAAACATAGCAGAGCCCCTCTTGTCTGGTATTTATGCTGGAGATACCCAAGCGTTGAGCCTCAAGGCCACATTTCCTCAATTTCAGGCGATTGAAAGAAAATACGGAAGTCTTATTAAGGGGATGCTGTTTAGTCGAAAGGCTGGAGGAGCAACTTCCTTGCCGAAGCTTCAACTCCCACCAACCGTAAAACAAAGTATGTTTTTAAGCTATCAAGGCGGGCTTGTGACGCTTGTAGATACCCTGCAAGAGGCAATGACCGACGTGAATATTCTTACGAATCATGGGATAAAAAGCATTGTTGCTCAAGAAAGCTATTATCTAGTGGAGATGGAGAACAGCAAGCTAATAGAAGTGGATTCGGTTGTGCTTGCTGCACCCGCCTTTGCAGCCATGGGCATGCTTCGAGACCTTGAGATCATGTCCGCTCTTGCTGAAACGATTTACGTGTCCGTAGCGAATGTAGTCATGGCTTTTGAGCGTGGGGACATTGGGCATCCTTTAGATGCCTCAGGCTTTGTAGTTCCTCATAAGGAAGGAATGAACATTACAGCAAGTACGTGGACTTCTTCCAAATGGCCCTTAACGACACCTGGCAACAAGGTTCTCATTCGTTCTTATGTGGGTCACGCAAGGGATCAACGCTTTAAGCAGTATACGGATGAAGAGCTCGTGGATCGTGTTAGGAAGGATCTTCACGATATTATAGGTTTGGATGCCAACCCCCTTTTTTACCGTGTAACCCGCTGGCATGAGTCTATGCCGCAATATCGAGTCGGACATGTGGAAAGGCTTCAGAAGGTAAGAAGAGAGCTAGAAACCAAACGGCCAGGTATATTCCTAGCGGGAGCAGGATATGAAGGTGTAGGAATTCCTGATTGCATTCAGCAAGGAAAAAATGCCGCAAGGTTGGCGGTCCAATATCTAACAGCTCAAAAAGAAAACGTCACGGTCTAAAGGACAATGACGTTTTCTCATGTTTTCACCAATACCTTAACTTCAACAAGATGTTCAGTCGATATCTCCTAAATAACAAGTAAATAGACAGGTAAACGAGGAGAGAAGACAGCACGACGTTCACGAGTGTTCCCGTAATGTACTGGATACTTCCCGAGGTAACGCCAACGGTATCATCGATGGCTTCGTAATAATCGACTTCCTCGATATCATTTACCTTACTGGGTTCACTAAAAATCAAGCTCCCGACCTTGTAATTTAACAGAAAGAGAACAGGCCAAATAGGGGCGCCAAGTACTCCACCTATAACAGCCGCAATGAGATTGACGC
This sequence comes from Ammoniphilus sp., assembly GCA_041640415.1. Classification (GTDB taxonomy): domain Bacteria; phylum Bacillota; class Bacilli; order Aneurinibacillales; family RAOX-1; genus YIM-78166. The sequence goes on from JBEQAI010000091.1 coordinate 9,147, forward strand.
CAGTTAGCTTAGCAAGTCCCACCGAAAGCATGGGCCCAAGTCCAAAGGTGGGAAACCAATTGGGAACAAAGCCTAATGTTAGGCCCATCGCAATCTGATGTGGCCCAGCCTTTAAGCGAAACAAACGGAGGAGATAGTACTTCAGTCGACGCTTGATCTTCATACCTTCTTCACCTAACAATCCTTGATGTTTTTCTTATGGGTTATTATATCAAACAAGAAGGACGTATTTCTATTAAACCAATAGAAAAGTGCCTCAGCCTAAAAGCTGGGCACCAGCTAATCAAAATGGGGAGCTATGCGATTGAGGTGAGTGACCATGTCCATGCAAGGTTGGATGGAAGAAAACGGCGATCCAATCGGTTGTTCTAATAGGCAATCATAGGCCATAAAATTTTGCTCGGCAGAAGGCACCACTACAAATCTTTGATTCGGCTGCAGGCTATAGTCTATCATCTGAACATTCCTCCCAAAAGTAATCATCATATTCTTTATCTTGCACATTTTTACAGCGGTCTATACTTTGGTATAATGACCCAGTGAATACTAAATGGAAAAAAGGGGGAGCCAAAATGGCCAATTGGATTGAGATCAACAGTGTAGAAGAGTGGAAGGAGAAATGGGCGTCGAGTGCCCAGCAGCCTATTCTTGTGTTTAAGCATAGTACAGCTTGTCCTGTAAGTGCTGAAGCTTTCCGAGAGTTTGAACAATACGTGGAAGAGGCTCCTGAACAAGGGGTGGGGTTCTATTTGGTTAAGGTGATTGAGTCTCGCCCTGTGTCTAACCAGATTGCAGAGGATAGTCAACTCAAGCATGAATCGCCGCAAGCTATTCTCCTCGAGAATCAGAAGGTAATCTGGAACGCTTCTCATTGGAAAATTACTAAAGAAAGCTTGCAAGAAGCGGTGAAGTAAAATGCGGTAAAAGAAAAAAGCTACCCTTGTTGAGTAGCTTCTTCTTTTTACCGCATAGGAAATTATATGTTACTTTACATTATTAAAGTAACCTAATTTCCTATCGGCATAAAAAACTTCCTCTAAAGGCGGTCTGGCAACCCTGAAAATACTTCGATAGAAGTTTTTTTTATATAATGATTCGATTTTTATTTTTAAAGCTTTGCACTAATGAATTAATATTTTGATAGCAGTCGACGCATACCTTATTCGTACGGATCAAGGTGCCGCAGCGTTCGCAAGGGTAATCAAGATGAGGATAGTCCTCAAGCAGGATACGCTTCTTCAGTATAAATTTTGTAATCCGTTTAACCGATAATTGTGTAGCCTGACTTACTTCTTGTATGGTAGCATTCGGATGACTGCGAAGGAACGATTGGCATTTCATAATGTCATCTTCGATTCCCTTTACGCAATCAGGGCACATATCAATACGAGTTCGGACGTATAATTTCCCGCATTCTGGACAATTGGATAGATTCATGACGGACAACCCTCCCTCTCTCTATGCTAGAGGATTCAGGTTAAAGTTTCAACCAAAAAAAA
>JBEQAI010000092.1:0-10640 GCA_041640415.1 Ammoniphilus sp.
GAGATCCTGCGACTTTTGGTGAAGAGGTTAGGCCGTCGCCTGCGACAACCTTCGGAGAGGTGCATGTTTCTATTCAAATGTTTAAGGGTATTCCAGTCCAGGTTAAGTTGACTGCAGATGCGGAGGAAATGCGCTTCGGCTTGCCGGATCAGTTTGGAAAAGCGGTTTTAGCCTTGCAGAATCACTCGCCGAATTTGCTCATGGAACGTAAATGGGTAGAGCAAGGTACACGCTATGGAACTTTCAAGGAAATAGGGGAGGAGGTAGTGGGAGAGATTGTTGCCGCTTATGATCCTGCTCGGATAAGGGAACTTCTGGACCAAGCCATGGGAATAGAGGTAAAACAGGAGAAAGAGAAAGGCGATTCTTCGGATCTCCTACAACACCCGGACTGGGAAAAGCGTTTTGCAGCATTATCTCGAATCAACCCTAGCCTAGAGGATCTACCGATGCTAGCTAAGGCGCTAGAGGATACTAAAACCTCTATCCGCCGACTCGCGACAGTTTATTTAGGGATGATTGGCCAACCAGACGTATTGCCTTATTTATATAAGTCTCTAAAAGACAAATCTGCCTCGGTTCGAAGAACCGCAGGGGACGCCCTGTCTGATATCGGGAATCCATTAGCCATTCGGCCTATGGCTGAAGCATTAAACGATCCGAATAAACTTGTCAGGTGGAGAGCGGCTCGGTTTCTCTTTGAAGTTGGAGACACTACGGCTCTTGATGAACTAAAGGAAGCCATACACGATCCCGAATTCGAGGTGAGTCTGCAAGCTAGAATGGCTGTGGAGCGAATCGAACGAGGGGAAGAAGCAAGCGGCACCGTTTGGCAGCAAATGACCAAAGCTTCTCGAAAAGAGCTGGATTCATAGAGATCTCAGGAGTGTCCCATAATGGGGCACTTCTTTTTTGTACGTAGTGAAAATATTTGAAACCTGTGTAGCCTAACCTGCGTATATATCTAGTAAAGAGTTTTATATTTTGATAGAGTTGGTGGTGAAGGTCGTGTCTCCCTGGTTAAGAAAAGCAACGAGTATCCTAATAACTGTCCTTACTCTTGGAGTGGTTACTCCACCTTATATACTACATAACGAAACCTCTCAAGAGTCATTATCTCGTGTTGAGAGTGAACAAGCTGTTCAATATTCCAGCCTTGACTATCTGGAGTCAGAGAGCAGTTCAATTGAATCAGAGATTTATCCCCCTGTATCTTGGGATGAGACAACGTGGCAGACTTTATCCGAGACGATATTCGACCGTAATTTGCTAGAAGAACAATTCACTGCTTATATGACTTATCAAGCAAAAGTACAAGCGCAAAAAAAATTCGGACCTGTAATCGGTGCTCGGGTAGGGGACGAATATGATCAGGTAATATTACCAAAGTTTGAACAAGTTCTAACCCATTTTAGTCGGGACGCTGATGAAACATTGCTCCGCCATGTAGAAGTGACTTCTAATCCTGCCCCAGGCTTAGGCGAGAAGATCTATCATCTTTATGATGTGCGAAACGGAGAAGATGTTGTCCGTTTTCATGTAAGAAGAGAGAAGCCTCCTCAAGATGGTTATTGGTTTAGCTTCCACTATCATAAGCGGGAGGATCAGTTTCAACACCACCATGAATTAGGAAAAATCTATTGGGATAAAAATACCCCTCCGCGTTGGGTATCTTAAGAGCAAGAAGGTCGTTTAAGCGACCTTCTTGTTTTTCTTTTATAGGGTTTGGTCCGGAGATATTCAAGGAGTGAGTTCTTAAGGCTAGCTTAGGACTTCAATTTTAGTTATACGGTATACACCGATGGTTAGTAGTTCATTGGATTCCTCTTTTAGAAGAGTAATGGCTGCATTGTTATTGGAGGATTTAACCAGCCCACTATCGAATACTACTCCTTTAGGAGAGGCATAGTACATCTTAATCTTTTTTCCGACATAAGCATTTAAATTCATAATAAAACCCCCGCCTTTAAATCTTTTTATGCTGAGCATACCTGATTTACAGACAGAATATCAAGAAAATTCGATATCGAGGAGGCTGGAATATTGCTCCATAAACTACATTTGCAAACGAAGAAACGTGATGAGATGATTGATATTACCTCTAGAGTGAAATCCGTTATTGAACAGGAACAGGTTAGAGAGGGTGCTGTTCTTATTTATTGTCCCCATACTACAGCGGGGATTACGATTAATGAAAATGCTGACCCGGATGTTGTTCATGATATGTTGATGAGATGGGATGAGGTCTATCCTTGGGAACACCCCCGTTATCGACATGGGGAGGGAAACTCCGCCTCTCACCTGAAAGCCAGTACCGTAGGTGCTTCTCAACATGTAATCATAACCAACGGAAAGCTGTTACTAGGAACGTGGCAAGGGATCTATTTTTGTGAATTTGATGGTCCGCGAAATCGAACTTGTTATGTGAAGATATTAAAATAAGTGGTCGAGTAGCAGGAAGCCGTTAGCTTTGTGAGAGCTTTCTTTGGCCGGAGGTCTTTGATGAAGCTTCAATGATACACTGATTTGAGCTCGATGGCGATTTGAGTGAATCATACGGCCACAATGATACACTGATTTGAGTTCGATGGCGATTTGAGTGAATCATACGGCCCTGATGATACACCAATTTGAGCTTGATGGCGATTTGAGTGAATCATACGGCCGCAATGATACACTGGTTTGAGCTTGATGGCTGTTTGAGTGAATCATACGGCCGCAATGATTCACTGATTTGAGCTCGATGGCGACTTGAGTGAATCATATGGCCCAAATGATGCACTGATTTGGGCTCGATGGCGATTTGAGTGAATCATACGGCCGCAATGATACACTGATTTGAGCTTGATGGCGATTTGAGTGAATCATACGTCAGCACCCATACCCTCCATCGACACCAATGGAGTCCTGATCATGTTCTCAACCAAGCCTCGACCATTTTCTCCTAGCACTTCCGAGCGATGGCTTCAGCTACACTGTGAATCCCGTCTTCGTCATCTGTGTAGGCGCTGGATAACTGGCTTATCCAGAAACGGGGGTCGTCTAAGGATTTAGTTCCTTCTTTGACAAAGGTTGACCAGCTCCATTGCGGGATGGACACAAGCCAGCCATGTTCTTTTTGACGATGAACGGATTTGTACACATCATAATCGATCTTAGATACAAATACTTGTATGTTTTCCTCATTAAGATTTACACGAAACGCTCGAATCATCTCGTCCTCGCACCCCAAATTTTTTTGTTGCCTATCAGTATAGCTCTTCTAAGGGGAAAAAGATACCTCGCGACTGTAACAATTTAAAGGAGTTACTAAGATGGAAGGGGAATATAATCTAGGGAAACAAGAAAAGGGGGAGTTTTTGGTGAATGAACTCGTCGGTTTTGAATTTGAACCGTATACTTATACCATTGAAAAAGGAAAAATAAAAGAATTTGCCAAAGCGATAGGCGATCCGAATCCAGCTTACCAGTCTGGGGATGTAATTCCACCGACCTTCCCTACGGTGGTTGAAATGTGGGGAGGGGTGGATTTTTTTAAATTGATTGAAACTCTTCAACTCGATCTGCCTAGAGTATTGCATGGGGAGCAGGAGTACGAGTATTTAGGTAAAGTAAAGCCGGGAGATGAGCTGAGGGTAAACGCAAAAGTTACAAAGGCTTATCAGAAGTCAGGGATGAAGTTTGTTGTAATTGAATCCATCTTCCGAAATAAAAGAGATGAAGTTGTGATTATAGGGAAATCGACGTTGATTGAAAGACCTATATAAGGAGGAATCTGGGATGTACGTTGGCTTTGAATTCTCTGAACTGCATAAGGATCCCATTACTCACACGCAGTTAGTTCAATACGCAGGCGCTTCTGGAGATTTTAACCCTATTCACACCGTTGTTCCTTTTGCGCAGGGTGCTGGCCTAGGCGATGTTATTGCTCACGGTATGCTAATCATGGGATTTGTCGGTCAAGCGATTGGAAACTGGGTTCCTATTGATCGACTTGCCAAATATGGAGTCCGATTTAAGTCGATGACTCGACCTGGAGAGGCTATTAAGGTTCAAGGGGTCGTTAAAGGAGAAACGGATACGGTATGGCTTTGTGAAGCGCGTGCAATCAATCTAGAAGGGGATGTCAAATTACTAGCGAAATTTACTGTTAGAAAGGATTAATAATAAGCATCCTATTACGGACTTCCTGAAGCAAGAACTCAAGATTAACTAGAGAATTCCATGAAATGGATATAGTTTTTGAAATGAGGGTAAAATTAAAAATGAGGAGAGAAGAGTAACCTGTTGCTTTCCATTCTCCATAATGTATAATAAACGTTAGGCATCGCTCGGGCGAGGTCTGATTTATCTTGAAGGAGGATTTTTCCATGGCTTGGTGGATGTATACCATCATAATACTTGCAGTAACAGGAATTATTTATTTTGTACTTTATCGATCAATGAAGAAGCGTCAGGCAGAATTCGAAAAAATGTATCGGGCGCATAAAGAAGTCCGTGAAATTTTTGTACTTCATAAGAAAATGGTTAAGCAGCCAATTCGTCCGAATCTTAAATTCCCTAAAGTAAAAACCTATCAAGTCACCGCAAGAGTAACCTTCAATCAAACTACACGTGGAGCCAGCTTTACAGCCCAACAAAATGTAACCTTTATGATTGACAAAAAAGAATATGAAAAAGTACAGCCTAACCGTAAGTACAAGGTAGAGTTATCCGGTAACTATATCGGGAAAGTTTTCCCAGGGAAAAAAGTAGGCTAAATGTAAAGAACCGCCATGAAGGCGGTTTTTTTTATTCTCTCTAGTCTTTACCATCAATTACCGGTTGAGATTTTTCTATTTCCTGTTGTGCATACACGTTAGGTTGTTGAGCTCGACGGATGGCTTGTCTTTGCTGTTGCTCGCTTCCCAACTGCCCAGTTCTGGAGTTTGCTCGACGCTTCATCCTTTGATCCTCCTTAGTTCATGGCGTAAACCCACTTATAATGTAACCCAAATGAAGGGTATTAAAAGCTGTTGTTAAGTTGAAAATAGTGGAGGCGATATCGCCATTAATAATCTTATATTCCAAAGGAGGCAATCAACATGTTTCTAAATCAGCATGCACTGCAGGAAATTAACGAAGTTCGTCAAAATCTTCAAGCTCTTATTCGTCAAACTCAGCAATCCAATATGATGTATCAGCAAATGCTTCAGCAAGAGCAACAAAATGCCATGATGTGCGAACAATTGGCTCAACGTGAGCGACAGGCTGTCCAGACCATTCAAACTGCACTTCAAGGTCACCAGACTGCTCTTCAGCAATTTCAGCATATGATGAACCTATGCAACCACCTTGAGCAAGACATTCGCAACATGAACAACAATATTTCTACTAACCAAATGATGCAGGGGCTTCCTGTTACAACTTTCCGTCAATAAAAAATAAGGGTGACTGATATGTCACCCTTATTTATTTTTCGGATGTCTTTATAGACAATTGGTGAAAATAGGGACATCACAGGAAGTGGAGGGATCGTCTTGAATCAACTGGAAGGTTGGAAGGATACAGAGTGGGAGTTACTGAGAGAACAAATCCATGAGTTGTCTGGCCATTTTGATAGGCTGGCGAAACCTCAAGAGGGAAGATATGTCAAAGCACTAAGGGAGGTTTTAGTATGAATAAATGGAGACCTTGGATCTTAACCCTGTTATACGCTCTTGTCCTTACCGGATGTGGCGGTACTTATTATGAAGGTGTCCTTCCTAGCGCTAAACCAGCTACAGATGGTCCGACAGATGCTGTGTTGACTAATGCTGCACAGATCAATAATCAAGCCAGCATCTATAAAGTCAATGCAGATCGGATGACGTATTTACGAATTGTACTGAACGAAGATGAAGAGAAAATGCTTGAGCTCGTAAACACTGAAAGAAGGCGTGCAGGGCTCGGGCCTCTCAGTTCTAATCCGCAACTAACTCGGCTGGCTCGGTTTAAAGCACTTGATATGATACAAGATGATTATTTTGACCATCGGTCTCCTAGGTTCGGTTCACCTTTTACTATGCTGCAGCAAGCAGGAGTATCTTATCGAAGCGCTGCTGAGAATGTTACAGGCAGTCTCACGTTATCTGGAGCCCATAAAGCCTTGATGGACTCTCCGGCTCATCGGGCCAACATCCTAAACCCTGCCTTTAATCAAGTTGGTATTGGAATAAACCGTGGGGGACAACATGGCTTTTCCTTTGTACAGTTGTTTATAGAAGACAACAGGTAGCAAATGATTTGACACTCCCACGGCTAAAGCCGATGGGATTCTTGGGTGATTAAACCACGATCCATTTCTGTCCGTGGAGTATGACCCCAAGATCAGGCTGTGCCATCACCCCTCCTACGGCAGAGCATATAGCTCCGTAGGCCGACGAACTGTTACCATTCGTCACAGATGGTTTGCTCCAAATGTTTTAGCGTCTTTTGCTTGACGATTTCGCTTGAGCAACCCCATATGTATGCTATTTCCAAAGACGATTCATTATAGAAAGGAAAAATTTTCTTGACAGACAGATTGACAGAGAGTTAGTATAATTAATAATTAGTTTACAAACGCAACAGGTGCCCATATGGGAGAATAGGGAAATCGAAGAGACACCCGTGTCTCAAACGATGCGGACCCACCACTGTAACCGGCGATGAAACCTTAAAGACTACCGTAACAAGCGGGAAGGTAAGGGAGTAAAGTGAACCGAAGCCAGGAGACCTGCCTATTGCGAATGATACATGAAGATGACGGCAAAGTCTTCAATGAGTCTAGGCTCATTGAAGACTTTTTTTATTTCATTTTAAGGGGAGAATCAGAAATGAGAACAGAACAGGCAGTGCGTACTTTAGAAGTAAAAAGAATGACAGTCATGGGGGTGTTTATCGCGTTAGCTGTAGTTGGGAGTTATTTGAAAATACCTAGTCCCCTGGGAACAATAGCCTTCGATTCTGCTCCAGCCTTTCTTGCTGCTGTTATCATAGGTCCATCTGCGGGGGCTATCGTAGCTTTTGTCGGTCATTTGGCTACTTCCATGATCGCAGGATTTCCTTTGACGGTTTTGGTGCATGGAATCATTGGGCTAATAATGGCTGGAATAGCTATATTAATGGGAGGGTGCAATGCTAAGTGGGGGATAAAACCGGCTTTGTTCTTCACTTTGCTTCTCAACGGGATTGGCAGTCCCGCCTTATTTATTTTCGTACCAGGTTTCGGTTGGCCGTTCTTTACGGCTATGGTCATTCCTTTATTAGTCGGGACCGCGTTGAATCTTTTCATTGTGAGTCTCCTCTATGCACCTTTAAAGAGGAGGGGGCTTAGATGAATCCCTATCCACTAGAGAGGTTTCGAGATTTAACCGTGTTAAGCTTGGGAGACAGGAAGATTGTTTTTGCCTGTGATTCCTGTAGCGGCGTCGGTACAAAACCAATGGATCAAGTGAGCGCCCCTCCCTATATTGTAGGAAGGTTTCTTGCTCGTACAGCTCTTATGGAGGTGATCTCCGTAGGTGCACAGCCCTGTCTTTTGTTTAACATGCTGAACGTAGAGATGGACCCTACGGGTGAGCAAATCATAAAGGGTATACAAGACGAAGCTGTTATCGCAGGTATCGTGGAAAATGGCATAAACGGAAGTACGGAAGACAACATCGGTACCGTGCAGACTGGAGCAGGGATTGTAGTCATGGGTGAAGCTCCTGCTGTCATTCAACAAAGCTATCCCGAGGATCTGATTGTTTGTATCGGTGTCCCCAAGGTTGGTGAAGAGGTTATTTTGGATGATCCGGAAATTGCTGATGTACCGATGCTTTTATTCTTGCGGGGGTTGATGGGGGTTCATGAGATTGTTCCCGTCGGTTCAAAGGGGATTGCTTATGAGCTCCAGTCTCTTGTTGACAGGAATCGCTTAAAGGTGGAATGGGTGGCATCTACTCTAATATTAGAAAAGTCTGCAGGGCCGTCCACTTGTGTCATTGCAACTTTTGAGAAAAGGCTCCTCATGAAGCTCCAGCAAGAGCTTACTCAACCGTTAACTGTTCTGGGTAGGCTGATGAAGTAGCACAAGCACCCATTGCAGAAAAAGGCATAGGATGCTGAAGAAAGTAAAAATAAGCTATTGCGGAGGGGTAAGCGTGCATCAATATGGGCAGCCAGCAGCGCCACATCCAGGCCACCTAGCCTGGCATGAGACCTTAGAGCTTCACGAACTCATTGCTTTTCAATCTAGTTCTCTGATCGCCTTTAAGAAAAATATGGGGGAGGTTCATGATCCTGCCTTGCGTACACTTTATGGAGAAGCCATTCATGGAGTAGAAACGAATTTGCAAGAGCTTCTCCGTTTTATTCCTGCAGCACCAGCACCGGTTCAGCAACGAAATCAGGATATGAATGCATTTTTTGCTGGAAATTTGCTAGGGTTTGCCAAGACGTCGGTCCGGAATTACGCTATAGCTATTACAGAAACAGCCACGCCTCAGCTTCGGGATACGTTGCAAAGGCAGTTGCATAAGGCAATTCAATTGCATGGAAAAGTGTTTCATTATATGTACCAACGCAGCTATTACCCAGCGTATAATTTATCTGAGTTATTAGCGGGTGATGTGAAGAAGGCACAAAAAGCCATAGCGATGAAATAAGTGACTTAAAAAACACCTTAAATTAAGGTGTTTTTTTCCATGGGAGTTAGAATACTAAGAAATATTAGGAGGGATAAAAATGAAACATCAAAAAAATGGAACAACTTCATACTCTGGCCAACAAGAAGCACCTGCGAATCCGGTGGATCAAACGAAAAAACAACCTAATCAACAAAATAGAATAAAGAAAAAGTAGCCTATTTTAGGGAGTGACGTATGAGTAAGGATTTCCTTCAACTTTTTTGGGAAGTTCCGATCATTTTTTTAACTCTCTTGATATTAACCCGACTTCAAGGGAAGAAACAAATCTCTCACATGACTTACTTCGATTACATAACCGGGATAACCATTGGGGATGTTGCAGCAGGGGTCATTTCTGACCAATCCATCAGCTTGAGTCGAACCATCCTGGCACTTGCTTTATTAGCTGGTCTTTCCATACTTGCGTCCTATATTGGGGAACGTTCCAGAAAAATCAGAAAGCTGACTGAAGGGGAACCCATCGTTGTGATAAAAGAAGGAAAAATATTAGAAGAGAACTTACGCAATATGCGCATTGATATCGATCATCTGCGGATGCTTCTTCGAAAGAACGGTTTGTTTACTGTTGCGGATGTAGATTTTGCCGTGATGGAAACGGATGGAAGTTTATCAGTGATGAGGAAAGCGGAGGAAGAAGCCGTCACGCGAAAGGATCTTTCTTTAGCTGTTGTGAAGAGAAAACCAAGTATCGAGCTCATTATTGATGGCCAGCTAGATGAAAAAAAACTGAATGAAATCGGGTGGAATAAGGATCGGCTGTTTGATACGCTCATTAAAAATGGCATTAGGGAAATCAAAGAAGTAAGTTATATGGAGTATTTAGATGATGGAAAAATTTATATTGATTGCTATCAGGATGAAATGAGTAAAGAAAAGCCATCGCGTTGAAGTGATGGCTTTTCTTTTTTACAGAATAAATCTATATACCATTACTAGTATCAATAATAAGTATTTATCATCATAATGATTAAAATGATTCATTTCCCTAATTTAAAATTTTAAAGTATTCTAAAATTAAGAAATAAATTGTAAGAATTATTAATTATTGGGGATGATGTAAAATGACAGAGCGTGAACAATATCTTGAAATGATTCAAAAAGTGGAAATTGAATCTAGAATCCTTTACCTTCGAGATGACGGGACTTGGGAGTGGAGGGAAAGCTAATCTGTGTGTCTAGACTTTAGTAATTTGTAAATAGTGAATAAAAAAGGCAAGCCCCCTTCCATCGTTAAGCGTGGAGGGGCTTTTTGCCGTCTTTATTAATCTGAGGGTATATTTACTCCTATTGCTGCAGCTATTCCGAGACAAGTGAAGGCCATGAAGGCGATAAAAATCATAACATATTCCATTTGGACAAGCACCTCCCTTTAATAATAATTATAAATATTTATAATTATCAGTCAACACTCGAAAAATATTTAGCGTTAAAAACTTTGAAAGCCTTTACATATTGGGTGCTTGGATATAAAATAATACTATGTTTTGTTGGATTTAAAACTTAAATACTAAGGGGTAATATCTATGGAATATTATCGTTATCAGCATAAAACGTTAATTGAACAGCTTACCATGGAGAAGGAAAAATTAAAAGAAAAGGTCATGCGATCTGATATAACTTGGCAAGAAAGAATGAATCTATACGCAGAGATAAAGTCAATTAAAGAGGAAATTAAAGGATATCTAAGGTTTCAGGATGATAGATTGGAAATAATTTAGAGTAAGAGAAACACTATGAAGCAATAAAGACCACTTTGATTATTCGAAGTGGTCTTCTTTACTGTAATTCATACTTAAACAGTTCTTTGCCAAACAAACAGAGTATATTAAAATGGGGTAGGAGAGCATTCTCTTATCACTTAGGAGGTTTGTATGTTTTATTATGAGAATGAAACGATCATGTCGCTTAAAAACGCATTGGAATTAAAACCAAATGAAATTTCTGTTC
>JBEQAI010000093.1:0-10612 GCA_041640415.1 Ammoniphilus sp.
GGGGAATGGATCCACAAAACGGGAATTGCACCTGATATTCCGATCGAACAACCGAAGTACTTTCAGGCTGCACCGATTAACCTGGATGCAGGGTCGCTAAAATACGATCAAAACGGAGAAGCGATTAAGAATCTGCAGGTTATTCTGGAAGGACTCGGATTCCCGCCAGGGCGTGCTGACGGCTACTTTGATGAAAAGACGGTTACCGCCGTGAAAGCCTTCCAAAAATTAAATGAGCTTCCGATGACCGGAGAAGTGGATGAAAAGACCGCGATGCTCTTGCAAGAGCAGCTGGTGAAGAAGATGAAAGATCCAGCTCATGACATGCAGCTTCAAGCGGCTATCCAGGTTTTGGACAAAGAGGTAAAAAAATAACCTCACCTTAGAAGGAAGTTTAGAGTAAAATGGAGAAAAAGGTAATGGTAGATACACTATCATTGCCTTTTTCCATTGGCATATCAGATCGGAGGACAAATAAAGTGGATGGATTCATCGTGGCACTTCCATCTTTTTTCTTGAATCCGTTGCTATATCTGTTTTTGCTCCTGTTTTGGATGCATTATTACCGGCAGATTCAATTTGAACGGAAGCTTTATCATGTTCGATACACGAATCCTTGGCAGCAGTGGTTTCACTCTGTTGTGCACGGGGTTTTTGGAGGAATGATCGTCTCCATTCTGTTATTTGCGCTAGGGGCGGTGTTGCGTCCCCTGGATTTATGGATAGTCGGTGGACTGAGCTTGCTCTTGGCTCTCGTCCAATTGCCTTATTTATGCTTTGCTTACGCTGCAGGCTGGTATAGCCTGACGGCATTTCTCGTGCAGCTGGGACCGCAAGAAGCAGGAATCAGCTGGATCGAAGGGCCTTGGCAGTTTTTAGCGCAAACACATCTTCCTTCGATTCTAGGCTTGGCTGCCGTTCTTCATTTGGCAGAGGCCTTTCTCGTCAGGCTGAACCGAGGAAGAGGAAGCTCTCCTTTGTTCGTGGGCGGGAAAAGAGGAAGATTGTTAGGCGCTTATCAGATGCAGAAATTTTGGCTGCTGCCGTTTGCTGCCGTCATTCCCGTTAGCTCCGGTGGGATTGAGCTGATACCGTCATGGTGGCCGATGGCGTTAGCAGGGGCTGCTGGGACAAGCTTTGCTTTTATGCTGTTCCCTGTGGTTGCAGGTTTTTCAGATTTAGCTTTATCTCAGCTACCCGAGCAGAAGGCGCGAGCCTCAGCTAGACGGCTGTTGCTGTACAGCGTCCTGTTGCTGGCTTTGGCTTGGGCGGCGAATATCACAGAATGGGCGGGTTTAGCCGGCGCTGCGTTTGCCATTCTCGGACATGAAGCCATCGTTCGAATCAGCAGCGCCAGGGAGTGGAATCGCCCGCCGATCTTTACCCAGTTGGGACAGGGGATCGTGGTGTTGGCCGTTCTTCCGCAGACGCCTGCCGAGAAGCTGGGGATTGTCGCGGGAGATGTGATTTTAAAAGTAAATGGCATGGACATCCAGCATGCGGATGATTTCTATCCTGCATTGCAACTCAATTCCGCCTTTTGTAAAATGGAAGTACGAAATGTGGAAGGACACATTAAATATTTGCAGCGTGCCGTGTATCAAGGGGAGCATCATCAATTGGGGTTAGTGATTGCTCCGGATAACCAATCTCTGTTTTACGTGGAGATGAAGCCGATCAGCTTGGTTCAGCTGATTCGGCAAGGGATGAATAAGGGTGCTTAAGGGGAGAAAGCAATGTTTATTGGAAAGTTGCTCGTGGCTTTGATCGTACCGTTTGCGCTCATGGCCGGTCTTGCTCGCTTTTCTTTGAGTAAGGTCGTTGGATTAATAGCCACCATTGGTATCCTGATGGCGGTATTTGAAGCCTATAGTCACGGCCCTGTGATCTTAGGCGTCGGGACGTTATCGTTATTTGCCGGGTATTTGTATGCCCAGAGACTGCTTAAGAATCAGAAACTAACGGAGTAATAACGGAAAAGTCTTGCCGCAGGCAAGGCTCTTTGTTTTCTACCCAAAGGAGGGGAAGAGGTTGGATCAATTTAAACTCGTGTCGGAATATGACCCGAAAGGGGATCAGCCGCAAGCCATAGCCCAGTTAGTCCAAGGATTAAATAAAGGCGAGAAGTTTCACACGCTGCTGGGAGCGACAGGAACAGGGAAAACCTTTACCATAGCCCAGACCATTGCCCAAATCAACAAACCGACCCTGGTCATTGCCCATAACAAGACGCTTGCCGCCCAGCTATGCAGTGAATTCAAGGAATTTTTCCCGGAAAATGCGGTGGAGTACTTCGTCAGCTACTATGACTATTATCAACCGGAAGCCTATATCCCGCATTCCGATACGTATATCGAAAAGGATGCCAGCGTCAACGACGAGATCGATAAGCTGCGCCACTCGGCGACGAGCTCGCTGTTTGAGCGAAAAGACGTCATTATCGTGGCGAGTGTATCCTGCATTTATGGATTAGGATCTCCGACCGAATATAAAGAGCTCTTGCTGTCCCTGCGTAAAGGGATGGAAAAAGGACGCGACGAAGTCCTTCATAAGCTCGTCGACATTCAATACGAACGCAATGACATTAACTTTACCCGCGGAACGTTCCGCGTGCGCGGGGATGTGGTGGAGATTTTCCCGGCTTCCCGCAGTGAACAAGCGCTTCGCGTGGAGTTTTTTGGTGACGAGATTGAGCGGATTGTAGAAATTGACGTCGTCACCGGCGAGATCGTAGGGGAACGAGAACATATCGCGATCTTCCCAGCCTCTCACTATGTAACCAGAGAAGAAAAGCTGCGACTCGCGATTCAAGGCATCGAGAAAGAATTAGAGGAACAGCTGGCCTTTTTCCGGGAAAACGGAAAACTGCTCGAAGCTCAGCGCTTAGAGCAGCGGACCCGTTATGATATTGAAATGATGCAGGAGATGGGCTTTTGCTCCGGGATCGAGAACTATTCCCGCCATCTGACCGGGTTGCCGGCTGGGGCGACGCCGTATACGCTGTTTGATTATTTTCCGGAAGATATGTTAATCGTGATAGATGAGTCGCATATAACCCTGCCGCAGATTCGCGGGATGTACAATGGGGACCGGGCGCGAAAAGAAATGCTGATCAATCATGGGTTTCGTTTGCCGTCCGCTGCGGATAACCGTCCGATGCGCTTCGACGAGTTCGAAAAGCATATTGAACAGATCGTATTTGTATCAGCCACCCCGGGTCCGTATGAGCTAGAGCATACGCCTGAAGTGGTGCAGCAGGTCATTCGCCCCACAGGTCTTTTGGATCCGCTGGTGGAAGTGCGCCCGATTAAAGGGCAAATCGATGACTTGATCGGCGAAATTAACGACCGGATTGCGAGAAATGAACGCGTACTCGTTACGACCCTCACGAAGAAAATGTCCGAGGACCTGACGGATTATTTGAAGGAAGTCGGCATGAAAGTTAAATATTTGCATTCTGACATTAAAACGATCGAGCGTATGCAGATCATTCGAGACTTGCGAAAAGGAACCTTTGACGTATTAATTGGGATTAACTTGCTCCGCGAGGGCTTGGACATTCCCGAGGTTTCCCTCGTGGCGATTTTGGATGCGGATAAAGAAGGCTTCCTCCGGGATGAACGCTCTCTGATCCAGACCATAGGCCGTGCGGCGCGTAACTCCGAAGGTCGCGTGATCATGTATGCTGATCGGATGACGAAATCGATGGAAAATGCAATTTCAGAGACCGAGCGTCGCCGCCAAATCCAAGAGGAATACAACGAAAAGCATGGTATTACCCCGCAAACGATCCAAAAGGCGATTCGCGATGTGATCGAGGCGACGAAGGCGGCGGAAGCGCGTGAAGATTATCTGCCGGAAAAAGAGTTTAAGAAGCTCACGAAGAAGGATCGCAAGAACTTGATCGAGAAATTTGAAGCAGAGATGAAAGAAGCAGCGCGACATTTACAGTTCGAGCGGGCCGCGGAGCTGCGTGACCTGATCCTCGAGCTGAAGGCGGAAGGATGATTTGGCGATGAGCCTAGATAACATTGTGATCAAAGGGGCGAGAGCCCATAATTTAAAAAATATTGACGTGACGATTCCCCGCGATCAGTTTGTCGTGTTGACCGGCTTGTCCGGTTCGGGGAAGTCGTCTCTCGCGTTTGATACGATTTATGCCGAGGGGCAGCGTCGTTACGTGGAGTCGTTATCGGCGTATGCCCGCCAGTTCTTGGGGCAGATGGAAAAGCCGGATGTTGACTCGATTGAAGGATTGTCTCCGGCGATCTCGATTGACCAGAAAACGACGAGCCGCAACCCTCGCTCGACCGTGGGAACGGTGACGGAAATCTATGATTATCTGCGCCTTCTCTTTGCCCGCATTGGAAAGGCGTATTGCCCACAGCATAACATTGAGATCACGGCCCAGACCGTAGAGCAGATGGTGGATCGCTTATTGGAATACCCGGAACGAACCAAAATGCAAATCCTGGCTCCCCTCGTCGAGGGGCGTAAGGGGGAGCATGTGAAGCTGTTGGACGATATCCGCAAGCAAGGGTTTGTGCGGGTTCGCGTCAATGGTGAGATTATCGATCTGTCCGAAGAAATCAAGCTGGAGAAAAACAAAAAGCATACGATTGAAGTCGTCATTGACCGGATTGTCGTCAAAGAAGGGATTCACGCGCGGATCGCGGATTCTTTAGAGACGGCCTTGAAGCTCGCCGATGGCAAAGTCCTCGTGGATGTCATGGAGCAGGAAGAGCTCTTGTTCAGCCAGAAGCTTGCTTGTCCGCAATGCGGATTTAGCTTGCCGGATCTGGAGCCTCGGATGTTTTCCTTTAACAGCCCTTATGGTGCCTGCACCTCTTGTGACGGCTTGGGGATGAAGATGGAAGTGGATGCCGATATGGTGATTCCGAACCGCAGCAAGAGCATTGCCGAAGGAGCCCTAGACCCGTGGAGCAATTCGACTTCGAATTACTACGAGCAGCTGCTGTCCTCGGTGTGCGCTCACTTTGACATCGATATGGACGTCCCCATTGAAGAACTGCCTAAGGAGAAGCTAGATATTTTGCTGTTTGGAAATAAAGAGGAGAAGTTCCGCTTTGTCTATGAAAGTGAATTTGGCACGAAGCGAGATGCGGAGATTTTCTTTGAAGGCATCGTGCACAACCTGCAGCGCCGCTACACCGAGTCGACCTCGGACTACGTGAGGGAAATGATTGAAACCTATATGAGCCAAAAGCCTTGCCCTTCGTGTAAAGGAAACCGTCTCCGCCCCGAGGTGCTGTGCGTACGCATCCATGAAGAAAACATTTCCTTCGTGACGAACAAGTCGGTTCACGAAGCTTACGATTTCTTTGAGGGGCTTCAGCTCAGTGAAAAAGAGATGGCGATTGCCCGCTTGATTTTGAAGGAAATTCAATCCCGCCTCCGCTTCCTGCGCGATGTGGGTCTGGAATACTTGACGTTAAACCGGGCGGCAGGCACCCTATCGGGGGGCGAGGCGCAGCGGATTCGCTTGGCCACGCAAATCGGATCTTCCTTGATGGGAGTCCTTTATATTTTGGATGAGCCGAGTATAGGGCTTCATCAGCGCGATAATACGCGATTGATCAAGACGCTGGAGCATATGCGTGATTTAGGTAATACGCTCATTGTGGTGGAGCACGATGAGGATACGATGATGGCCTCCGACTACATTATTGATATCGGCCCGGGTGCAGGGGTGCACGGAGGGCAAGTGGTGGCGCAAGGAACGCCGGAAGAGATTATGGAGGATGATCAGTCTCTGACCGGCTTGTATCTCTCCGGGAAAAAATTTATCCCCGTGCCTCGGGAACGCCGCAAGCCCAATGGCAAATGGGTGGAGGTGAAAGGAGCCAAGGAAAACAACTTGAATAACATCTCGGTTAAGTTTCCGCTTGGCATCTTCACCTGCGTAACC
Organism: Ammoniphilus sp.; assembly: GCA_041640415.1. Taxonomy (GTDB): domain Bacteria; phylum Bacillota; class Bacilli; order Aneurinibacillales; family RAOX-1; genus YIM-78166. The sequence continues at coordinate 5,930 of JBEQAI010000093.1, forward strand.
GGGGTGTCCGGTTCGGGAAAAAGTACCTTGGTCAACGAAATCTTGCACAAAGCGTTAGCTCGCGACTTGAATAAAGCCAAAGCGAAGCCTGGCGCCCACCGTAAAATCGAAGGAATCGAGCAGCTGGACAAAGTCATTGATATTGACCAGTCCCCGATTGGGCGGACGCCACGCTCCAACCCGGCGACGTATACGGGGGTGTTTGACGATATTCGCGATGTTTTTGCCCAAACCAATGAAGCCAAGGTGCGTGGGTATAAGAAAGGCCGATTTAGCTTCAACGTGAAGGGCGGTCGCTGCGAAGCCTGCCGAGGAGACGGCATCATCAAGATTGAGATGCACTTCCTGCCGGATGTGTATGTGCCTTGCGAGATTTGCAAAGGGAAACGATATAATCGCGAAACCCTGGATGTGAGATACAAAGGCAAAAACATTTCTGAAGTCTTGGATATGACCATCGAAGATGCGGTGGAATTTTTCAAAAACATCCCCAAAATCCATCGGAAGCTGCAAACGCTGCTGGATGTCGGGTTGGGCTATATGAGGCTCGGCCAACCGGCCACGACGCTTTCTGGAGGAGAGGCCCAGCGGGTGAAGCTGGCTTCCGAGCTGCATCGCCGCAGTACCGGCCGTACCTTCTACATCCTGGATGAACCGACAACCGGCTTGCATATTCACGATATTGAGCGGCTTTTGAAAGTCTTGCAGCGTCTCGTCGAGTCCGGGGAAACCGTCCTGGTCATTGAACATAATCTCGACGTCATTAAAACAGCCGATTATCTCATCGACCTGGGTCCGGAAGGCGGAGATAAAGGAGGACAGATTGTCGCGGTAGGAACGCCTGAAGACGTATGTAAGGTGAAGGAATCCTATACAGGACAGTATTTGGCGCCCATCCTCGAACGGGACCGCAAACGGACAGAAGAACTGCTTACCACATATAGCTAGTCCTTTCTTGGACTAGCTTTTCTAATGATGGTAGAATAGGAATAACATTTTAATCTTTTCTATCGGCAGCGAAGGGGGAGGACTATGAGAAGGACCGTAGTCAGAGACATTGTCAAGCAGTTTGAGTTAAAGGTCGTAAGTGGAAAGCAGGGCCTATTGAGGGAAGTTATCACGAGTGATATTAATCGTCCAGGGTTGAAGTTAACGGGGTACTATACATATGACAACGCAGAGCGGGTACAACTAATCGGCCGCACGGAGATGGGCTACATCCAGCTGCTTACCGCGGAGGAGCGCGATGAGCGATTCCGCAAGATTTGTGCGGAAACCACCCCTTGTATTTGTGTGGCCCGCGACTTGGAAATTCCGGAGCAGTTGAAGCAAATCTCGGAAGAAACGGGGATCCCTGTCCTTCATTCGAATTTGCCTACGACCAAGCTTTCTAGTAAGCTAACCACCTACTTGGAAGGCCGATTAGCTCCTGTTACCACCATGCACGGCGTTTTGGTCGATGTGTACGGGGTGGGCGTGCTGTTGGTAGGCGGCAGCGGCATCGGGAAAAGTGAAACGGCGCTGGAACTCGTCAAGCGCGGACATCGCTTGATTGCTGATGACGCGGTTGAAATTCGTCAAACCCAAGAAAATCAACTGATCGGGAGCGCTCCGGAGCTGATTCAGCATTTGCTGGAAATCCGTGGTTTGGGAATTATTAACGTGATGACGCTGTTTGGGGCGGGTGCGGTTCGTAACTATAAGCGAATTGCCCTCGTCATTCGGATGGAGCTCTGGGATGCGCAGAAGCATTATGAGCGCCTAGGCATTGATGAAGAGACGCTTAAAATTATGGATACGGAGATTCCGCAAATCACCATCCCGGTTCGTCCAGGACGAAACATGGCCGTGATTTGTGAAGTGGCGGCGATGAACTTCCGACTCAAGCGCATGGGCTATAATGCAGCCGTTCATTTCAGCAAGCGATTGACGGACACGATCGAAGAAGCTTCAGAAGAAATCTAAAAGAAAAAGGTGAAAGAAGCGTATGGAACTTACACCGATCAACCCGGTGGCCATCCAGCTGGGGCCGATTGCGGTCCATTGGTATGGACTCATCTTGGGTACAGGTGCTTTAGTTGGGCTGCTGCTCGCCATGAGAGAATCCAAACGAGTAGGGCTGAACCCTGAGCTATTTCTAGACTTGATTATGTGGGGCGTGCCGATCTCCATTCTTTGCGCTCGTTTATATTATGTCACCTTTGAGTGGGATTACTATCGGGACCATCCAGGAGATATTCTTGCCGTGTGGAAAGGGGGACTCGCCATCCATGGTGCCCTGATTGGGGCTGTGCTGACCGGCGTGGTGTTTGCTCGCTTGAAGAACGTCAGTTTCTGGCGTTTGGCAGACATCGCCGCACCGAGCATCCTCATCGGGCAGGCGATTGGACGCTGGGGGAACTTTATGAACCAAGAGGCTCATGGGGGGCCCACCACTCGAGAGTTTTTAGAATCCCTCCAGCTGCCTGAGTTTATTATTAATCAAATGTATATTAATGGCGCGTATTATCATCCTACGTTCTTATACGAATCGCTATGGAATTTCGCCGGCGTGGCCTTGCTTCTGATTATTCGCCGGACACTTCCGCTTCGCCGTGGAGAGTTGTTCCTCAGCTATTTTATCTGGTATTCCATCGGTCGCTTCTTCATTGAAGGCATGCGAACCGACAGTTTAATGCTGACAGAGACGTTGCGAATTGCCCAGGTAATTAGTATTGTCATTATTGTTGCGGCCCTCATTCTATGGGTGGTCAGACGAAAGATGGGGCTGGCTAAAGCCCGTTATGGAGAGTGATGAACTTGCTTAGATACAACACGGTGTTATTCGACTTAGATGGAACCTTGATTGATACCAATGAATTGATTTTAGTTTCCTTTCTCAATGTGCTTAATGCGCACTTCCCTGGAAAGTACGCGCGTCAGGACCTCATCCCCCACATGGGAAAAACCTTGCATGAGCAGATGGAGCTGTTTGGCGGGCTGGAAAAGCGGGACGAGCTGGTCGATGCCTATCGAGTACATAACGAAGAAATTCATGATGAATGGATTCGCGAGTTTCCGCACGTTCGAGAAACGTTGGCTGAGCTCAAGGAGCTAGGGATTACCATGGGAGTTGTTACGACCAAGCAGCGCAAAACCGCCGAAATGGGAGCTGCCGCTTGCGGCGTTAGCCCTTATATGAGCACGTTTGTGACCTTCCAAGATACGGAGAAGCATAAGCCCAGTCCAGATCCGGTCTTAAAGGCCCTAAGCGACTTAGGAGCCGATCCATCCAAAACGCTCATGGTAGGCGATACGCAGTTTGATATTCAAGCCGGGCATAACGCGGGTGTTCATTCCGCCGGAGTCGCTTGGAGCTTAAAGGGAGCGGAGTTTCTCGCCCAGTTTAAGCCCGAGTATATCCTGCAGGATATGAGAGATCTCATCGCTGTAGTCAAAGGGGAGAAGTAAGTCCATGCGCCGAACGGAGCGTTATCCGGTCGAAGGACCGAACTCGCTGTGGCAAGTGTACCGTACGATCCCGTTCTGGAGAGCCTTCCGCAATACCCTCGTGGTCGTGATCGGCCGCTATATCCCGTTTCCTTCCTGGAAAAACTGGCTCTTCCGGAACGTATTAGGCATGGAGATCGGAAAGCATTCGGCCATGGCCTTTATGGTGGTTCCCGATATCCTGTATCCTGAACGGATTCGGATTGGATCCAATACGATCATTGGATATAATACGACCATCCTCGCCCATGAGTACTTGATCAACGAGTATCGTCTGGGCGATGTCGTCATCGGATCGAATGTGATGATCGGCGCCAACTCGACCATTTTGCCGGGCGTAACCATCGGGGATGGCGCCGTCGTGTGTGCGGCATCCCTTGTCCATCGGGATGTCCCGCCAGGTGCCTTTGTGGGAGGAAACCCAGCCCAGATCATTCGAAAGAGTGTGCAGGAATGAAGCTGCGAAAATTTTTGACTGTGCTCATTCCTGCCCTGGCGCTTCGTTTTTATCTGGGCGAGGATACGTTCACCTTCTTATGGTTTGCCGTGCTTTATCTTCCTCTGATTAATTGGTCGGTTTATTGGCTGATGTGTACGGTTCGCATCGGGCTTCATAAGCTGAAAGGGAAGGAATGGATCACCGAGCCTCAGCTGCGTGGATTTTATATTTGGTATTTGCATGTGCCAGGGGCCTTGGTCCTGGCTGATCTCATCTATCGTGGTTACATATTTAATTTCCAATAGTTTACAAGAATAGTTCGAGGCATTTTGTCCAAATTAACTAGTACAAGGATGATAAATCCTTGAAAACGATTTGGAGGTGGCACTACGATGCCTAACAACAACAACAGTAATCAAGTGTTAGTTCAAGGAGCAAGTCAAGCTCTTGACCAAATGAAGTATGAAATCGCTCAAGAGTTCGGTGTACAACTTGGTGCAGATCAAACTTCTCGTGCTAACGGTTCTGTTGGAGGAGAAATCACTAAGCGCCTAGTTCAATTCGCTGAGCAAGCTCTTGCTGGTCAAGGATTTAGACAATAATTACAACTAAATAGTTGGATGAAAGGTCATTGGGTTCTCCCAGTGGCCTTTTTTCATGGCGAAAAATACATTCTCCCCTTATTTTGTCCTCTGTGGGGGAGCTTCATGGCTGCCAGCAGCCGGCTGACCAGTTGAGGATTGGGGAGCTGCAGG
>JBEQAI010000094.1:0-10599 GCA_041640415.1 Ammoniphilus sp.
ATGGACTAACGCGTTTAGGTCCTTTTTCCATCAAGGTACGATGTTGATCCTCGAAGGTGCCAAGCCCCCCGATTCCTGAACCTATATATACACCTACCCGATCACGGTTGAGTTCATCCATATTTATGCCAGCATTTTCCATTGCTAATTTACCGGCAGCAATGGCAAATTGAACAAACCGATCGGTACGTTTTACATCTTTTTTCTCCATGAATTCTTCTGGATTAAAGTCTTTGACTTCCGCAGCGATCTGCGTTGGATAGTCCGATACATCAAATGAAGTTATATGATCAACGCCAGATTTCCCAGCTAATAAATTTCCCCAAAACTCTTCGACTGACTTCCCAATCGGAGAAATAACGCCCATTCCGGTAATGACGACACGATTTTTCATAATTTTTCACCTCAGAGTACCCTTCTTGGATTAAGAAGAAAAGCTTCTTCCGAAGCCTGGTCATAGTAACGAGACCGCTTTTAGAGGAAGCTTTTCATGCCGATAGGAAAAGTTTAAATACTTTCTTATCTGCTAAATGAAAGTCCCGTTACAAGAACGGGACTAACATAATTATTTGTGGGATTTTATGTATTCCACTACATCGCCCACAGTGGAGATCTTCTCCGCATCTTCGTCGGAAATTTCCATGTCGAATTCGTCTTCCAATTCCATAACAAATTCTACAACATCCAAAGAGTCAGCTCCTAGATCTTCTTTAAAAGAAGCTGTCAACGTGATAGCTGATTCATCCACTCCAAGGCGATCAATAATGATCTTCTTCACTCTTTCCAAGATATCGTCTGCCATTACCTTCACCTCCTCTCAGGTATTATACTGAAACTTCCTATGGAAAACTAGTCCACAGTTTAAAAGTTTTTTGGCTTAACCCATATACATTCCACCATCCACATGGAAGGTTTGTCCTGTAATATAGGAAGCCTGCTCAGAAGCCAGGAAACGTACCATATGAGCAATATCCTCAGGCTTTCCTAAGCGCTGCAAGGGAATTTGTGTCATCAATCCTGCCTGAATTTCCTCACTGAGCTTTGAGGTCATGTCGGTTTCAATGAACCCAGGAGCCACGGCATTAACGGTAATTCCACGGCTTGCAAATTCACGAGCCACCGATTTGGTTAGGCCGATAACTCCAGCTTTAGCCGCTACGTAGTTAGCCTGCCCTGCGTTACCCAACGCTGCCACAACGGAAGAGATGTTAATAATTCGGCCTGAACGCTGCTTCATCATCGGGCGAGTAACCGCCTTGATGCAGTTATAGACTCCTTTTAGGTTCGTATCGATCACAGCATCCCACTCATCATCTTTCATTCTCATGAGCAGATTATCACGAGTAATTCCCGCATTGTTCACGAGAATATCCACGCGTCCGAATTCATCTAGGGTGCGCTGGATTAATTGAGCCACTTGCTCCTGGTCTGACACATTCGCTTGAACAACCAAAGCCTTGCGCCCAAGTTTCTCTACTTCAGCTGCGACTTCGCGAGCCGCTTGCTCACTTCCAGAGTAGTTTACAACAACATCCGCACCCGCTTCTGCTAAAGCTAATGCGATGGACCTTCCAATTCCTCTTGATGCCCCAGTAACTACAGCTACCTTGTCTTGAACCATCCCTATCACCTCTATACCCATTCGCTTATTAATTTATTCAAGGACGCCTCATCCTGAACAGAAAACACTTTCGCATTACGGTCAATCTTCTTCACTAGTCCAGCCAATACGGTGCCAGGACCGACTTCGATGTAGGTATCTACTCCCTGTGCCGACATGTACATTACAGAGTCCTCCCATAATACAGGAGAAGAAACCTGTTCCACCAAGGAAGTAAAGATATCTTCAGCCTTGGTCAGCTCACGAGCGGATACGTTAGCGACAACGGGAATGGAAGCATCAGAGATACTAATCCCGCTTAGTTTGGATTTTAATTGTTCCGAAGCAGGCTGCAAAAGACTAGAATGAAAAGGTCCGCTCACATTTAACGGAATTGCCCGCTTAGCCCCTTGCTTTTTCGCTTCGTCACTCGCTGCAGCAACACCTTCAGCCGAACCGGAAATCACAATTTGCCCAGGTGAATTGAGATTAGCCAGTTGGACGGGAGTGCCGTTTGAAGAGATCTCTTCGCAGATGGCATGCAGCTTGTCCCGATCCATGCCAAGGATAGCGGCCATAGCCCCCACCCCTGCAGGTACCGCTTCCTCCATATATTGACCTCGTGCACGAACGGCTACTACAGCGTCCTCAAAGCTTAGAGCGCCTGCCGCCACTAGAGCCGAATACTCGCCCAGGCTGTGACCCGCTACAAAAGCGGGGGTTATAGCAAGCCTCTCCCTGAGCCACTCTAGTAAGGCAACACTTGTAGTCAGAATGGCAGGCTGTGTGTTCACCGTCAGCTTCAGCTGTTCTTCAGGTCCTTCCAAGCAAAGCTGAGTTAAAGGAAATCCTAGAGCCTCATCTGCTTTTGCAAACACCGCCGCAGCCGCTGAACTTTGCTCTAGGGCCTCCTTTCCCATTCCAACATATTGAGATCCTTGACCTGGAAATATTAATGCTACTTTAGCCATGATTCAATTGCTCCTTTTCCTTCGTACTCCATCTCAAAACACAAGCGCCCCATGTTAATCCTCCGCCGAAACCGACGAGAACCAACCGGTCTCCCTGCTTAATTCTTCCCTGTCGCACGACCTCGTCTAGCGCCACGGGAATTGAAGCCGCAGACATGTTTCCGTAGCGGTCTAGATTCACCACAACTCTATCCATCGACAGTCCCAATCGCTTAACCGCTGCATCAATAATGCGCAAATTAGCTTGGTGAGGGACGAGAAAGTCGATTTCCTCTTTCTTCATTCCCGCTTTCTCTAGCGCAGCTTCCGCTGAGCTTCCCATGACCCGAACCGCAAACTTAAACACATCGCCGCCAGACATATAAACATAATGAAGACGATCAGCTATTGTCTTCTCAGAAGCCGGAAGGCGAGAGCCCCCTGCAGGAAGCTTCAACAATTCTCCCCCAGCGCCATCAGAACCTAGATCGAAGGATAAGAAGCCATACCCGTCTTCAACAGGTCCTAGTACGGCTGCACCTGCTCCATCTCCAAATAACACGCAAGTATTTCGATCCGTCCAATCCACAATCTTGGACAAGCACTCCACTCCAATAACAAGCGCATAACGGTAAAGCCCGTTTTCAATAAATTGAGAAGCCGTTGCAATACCATAGAGAAAACCTGAGCATGCAGCAGCCAAATCAAAGGACGCCGCTTTTTTCGCGCCTAATCGGTCCTGTATTATATTCGCTGTCGAAGGGAAAGCCGTGTCTGGGGTGACCGTAGCCACGATAATCAAATCCAGCTGATCTGCCCGTATTCCTGCGGCTTCAAGCGCCTTTTCGGCTGCATTAAAAGCGAGATCAGACGCTGCTTCCTGCTCGCTGCTAATTCTTCTTTCTCGAATTCCGGTTCTCGAAACAATCCACTCATCGGAGGTATCCACCAAGGTTTCTAGCTCTTTGTTCGTGAGAATCTTCTCTGGAACATATGCCCCTGTTCCCAATATCCCAACAGAACTATTCCTGTGCATCCCTTTCCCCTCTTTCCAGCTTGACTTCTTTACAGATATGACCAACCACATCTTTCTCAACAAATCGTACAGCCTGGAAAATCGCATTTTTGATGGCGTGAGCATTCGACGAACCATGAGCTTTAATGCAAGCCCCCTGAAGTCCTAGTAATGGGGCTCCCCCGTATTCGGTATAATCCATTTTCTTCTTAATGCCTCGCAAGCTGGGTTTGAGCAGCGTAGCGCCAACCTTGGACACAAGAGATCTTGAAAACTCTTCTTTCATCACCTGAAAAAGCGCACTAGCAATCCCTTCCATTGATTTCAAGAGAATGTTCCCCGAGAACCCGTCACAAACCACAACATCGCAAACTCCAAAGGGAATATCTCGCGCTTCTACATTTCCCACAAAGTGAAACGCTTGGCTCTCAAAAAGGGCGTATGCCTCTTTCGTCAATTCGTTCCCCTTCAGCTCCTCGGTTCCAACATTCAATAAACCAATGCGCGGTCGCTGAATTCCCATTACATTCTGGGAATAGATATGACCCATCATGGCGTACTGCAGTAAATGCTCCGGTTTGGCATCCATATTGGCCCCTACGTCCAACACTAAAACGCCCGTACCTTCGAGGGTAGGCAATATGGGAGCTAGAGCTGGGCGTTCGATTCCCTCTATACGCTTAGTGATGAAAACTCCTCCAGCCATAAAAGCTCCTGTATTTCCTGCTGAAATCACAGCCTCTACCTTTTTTTCTTTCACCATGTCCAGAGCAATAGCCATAGAAGAATCCTTTTTGCGGCGGATGGCTTTAGCTGGCTCTTTCTCATCAGGGTCAATTACCTCTGATGCATGAACAATCTCTATGTTGTTCGGTAGGGTTCGATTCGTATATTGCTTAATTTGTTGTTCGTGCCCTACCAATACGATATGTACATCTGTTAACTTTCGCGCTGCTTGCAGCGCACCCTCCACAATCGCTTGGGGGGCATGGTCGCCACCCATCGCATCTACCGCGATTTTCAACGTTTTCCCTCCTATGACTTGTGCAAATCCGCTGCCTTGAACACTCGGAATGTACCGCTGAAAACCAGTTCTTCACCTACACGCGTTTCTACCCGGACCTTAATCTGGTCCCCTGATGCAGAACGCACAAGCGCCTTGGCAACCAGCTTCTCTCCTAATCTCACCGGCCGTATAAAGCGAATGCGGGCAGCTCCTGTCAAAACGACCTCTTCGTTGACGAGAGCTACAGCTAACGAGTTAGCTTGAGCAAATATATAGTGACCTCTCGCCACATACGTTCGGGAAAAAACATGTTCCTCGCGTATCACCAGCTCTGAGGTCGCGCTATGATCCAATTGTAAGTCTACGAGGTCTCCAATGACTTCATGAAGCTGCAAGGATTTGACAGGATCAAGTTTCTGCTCGGCAACATGCTTGATGCGTTCACGCAGCTCCGGTATCCCCATCTCCATACGATCGAGCCGTATAGTCTGAATGCTCACCTTATAATTGTGCGCTAGTTCCTCGTCTGTAAGGAAGGGATTGGACTGTAAGTCATTAGACAATCTATTCTGTCTTTCCTTTTTCTTTAAGCGTGGTATCTTCCTCACCACCGTGATGAGATCATCGTGATAGAAATTTGTTACCTGGTACTAAGAGTATATAAAAAAAGATCCAACCCTGCAACCGGTTGAAACTGTCGAAAAGTGTATGAACCACACAAAAAAGGCAAAGTGCTGTTCTTGCACTTTGCCTTGTGAGCGCATTAGTTGTTTACTACTTCTTCGCCCTTGTAAGATCCGCAGGCTTTGCAAACACGATGAGCTAATTTATATTCACCACAATTTGGGCATTTTACCATACCTGGCACTTCAAGCTTAAAATGAGTACGGCGCATTCTCTTGCGAGTTTTGGAAGTTCTTCTTTGAGGTACTGCCATTTCTTCCACCCCCTTCGGATATTCTTGCACTCTTGTATGAGTGTTATTAGATTATTCATGGATTCTACGTACCACCATTGGGGTCTACGATAGAAGTATATTATAACTGATGTCTCACATGGAGTTCAACATCAGGCATAATTAAAATTATTTTTTTTCTTTGTCTTGATTAAAAAACATCGCTAAGTCTGCTAAGCGGGGATCAATTCGTTCGTTGACGCATCCGCAAGGCAGTTCATTGCGATTCGTTCCACAGCCGGGACATAATCCCTTGCAGTCATCTTCACAGACAAACACCTGAGGCATGTAAAGCAGGATATCTTGATGAAAAAACGGCTCTAAGTCGATCTTGCCCCCTTGATAAGGGTTAAGGTCACTTTCTTCCTCATCAATTTCCCCTTCAGTAAATCCTTCCTCAAACGAATGAGTGTAAGCATAAACCGTAGGTACGATACACTTCGCACATTTGGACTTCAGCACGCCGGTAAGCGTTCCCTCCACAAAAACGATCTCGCCTTCCTTGCGGGCTTGTCCTGTAAACTCGAAGTTCTCAAAGGTTACACCTGATTGTCGAAGTTGCCCGGTAGGCACTGCGGATTGCAAGGCAAGCGTTCTGCCAGGTGCCTTTTCTAGTTCATTAACATGGATTATCATCAAAATCACTCCTAAGACAACAGAAACTATTATATATTTCTCTGCTAACGTTTGTCAATCATATTCCTTGTCACTATAATGAGATGCAAGACGACAAAAGCGAGGGATGGAAAGAATGAAGGTAGTTGGACTTATTGTTGAATATAATCCACTTCACAATGGACACTTATATCATTATTTGGAGTCACTCCGAGCAACTGGTGCAGATGCATCCGTTGCTATAATGAGCGGGAATTTTTTACAAAGAGGCGAACCCGCTATCGTGAACAAGTGGGCCAGAGCTCAAATGGCACTTGATATCGGTATTGATCTTGTCCTAGAACTGCCGACGGTTTATTGTACGCAGAACGCAGAAACTTTTGCTTATGGATCCGTGGCCACACTTGACGCCATGGGCGTTGTACAGCAGGTTTGCTTTGGAAGTGAAAGCGGCGATATAAGCTGGCTTCTAGAATTGGCAGCCCGACTCAAGGACGAGCCTGTTTCGTTTAAGGAAGCCCTAAAAGCACAGTTAAATCTCGGTCTTCCCTATCCCAGAGCCTACGCCCGCGCAGCGGCTGCATTAGTTGGCGTACCCGAAGAGCTTTTGAATCAACCTAACAATATCCTTGGACTTAACTATGTGCTAGCCTTGAAAAGGCTAGGAAGCTCTATTCAACCTGCGACTATCACTAGACAAAAAGCAGGCTACCATCAAGCCGATATTACGGATCATAAAATAGCGAGTGCAACAGCCCTAAGAAAGCTCATCTTTGAACAAAACTTAGAAGCCATTGAACCCTATGTCCCTCAATCCACCTTGAAAATCTTACAGCAAGAAAAAGATCATCATCGGTTTCCCATGAGCTGGGACGCATTCTATTCCCTTCTTAGCCATAGCTTGACGGTCCATTCAGCATCGGCTTTATGTCAAATTCACGAAATGGAGGAAGGAATTGAACACCGGATAAAAAAGATACACTCCTCTGCTTCCCATTTTCAAGAATTAATGGAAGCTTTAAAAACCAAGCGCTATACCTGGAATCGCATACAAAGACTTCTTCTTTACGTATTGTTAAACCTTCAGAAACAGGAATTCGAGCTATTAACGAAAAAGAAGAAGCCTTCTTACATTCGGGTGCTCGGCTTTAGTGAGAAAGGCCGTCAGCTGCTTCATCTCGCTAAAAAGAAAGCAACGGTGCCGATCATTACAACAGTCGCAAGCGCTCGTAAAGAGGAATGGCCCATGCTTGACCTCGATCTGCGTGCTGCTTCCGTTTATAGCCTAGGCTACCCTGGACAGCATGCGAAAGAACAGGAATATACACGCATACCTCTGATGAAATTATAAAGCTTACTTCCCTTTAGGAGGTAAGCTTTGAAGATAGTCCAGGGCTTCATCGATGGTATGGACGGGGATAATTTTCATTTCCGTTTTGATTTCCTGTGCTCTTTTTACGGCTTGGTCGTAGTTGGAGATACCCGTCTCATCCTTTACCACTGGAGCAAAGAAAATATCTACGTTTTCCTTATGCGCAGCCACTACTTTATGATGGACGCCTCCTATGCGTCCAATGGTACCATCATCATTTATTGTTCCTGTACCTGCAATGTCATATCCCTTTGTAAGGTCTTCCGGGACAAGCTGATTAATCATCTCTAGCGTAAACATCAGCCCTGCTGATGGACCCCCAATATCCTGAGATTTGATCGTAACCTCTTTAGGAAGTTCAAATTGACGTTTGGTTATAGGGGAGGCAATGCCAATCCCCGGCTTTTTCTCTCCTTTTTCATCCGTCCCCGGGAGCTGCTTCAGATCGATAACCGCTTCTTTATTCACCCCGTCTCTGATATAACTGAGCTTTACCTGATCGCCCGGCTTTTTACCCTTAAGGGAATTGATCAGCGCAATGGCCGTATCCACAGGTTCCTCATTGACCCCAATGATTGTGTCCCCAATTTCAAGCACCTTCTCAGCAGGATAGTCCGGTATAAATTGCATCACGACAGCTCCGCTATTCTTTAGCTTCACATCATATCCCGCCCGTTGGAACGCGACAATTTTTGCCGTGTCCTGAGAGGCTCTCATCACTTCAAGCTGTCTGCGGATGTACTGCTGATTGCTTTCGTTAGGACTATGGACCAAATGGGATTCCACAAGATCAGCGTAGGGATCGATCAGAGCATATAGATAGCCAGCTACATTCGTTTGACCTGTCCTCACCGTGGTTAGACGAAAGGCCCCTGACTCGTCCTCATAGGCATCCTCAACGACAACCATATCATGTAAAGAAATCGCTCCTCCTGGGGTGGTAATATAATAAGGAACTTGAATATTAATGGCAATCAGTACGGCGAAAATAACGGCAGCTATTCCCCAGATCTTTTTATTTTTCATTATGTCCCTCCAGATTACAATACTTCCCTGATTTTATCCAAGGCGCTTCTGGCAGCCTTTTCCCCAGCTGAAATCAACTCATCGATCTGATCAAAGGAAGTAGCACTTAAATGTCCCACATCAGGGGTAATGAGAACGTCCGCCTCTAAGATCCGATACCTAAAGATCTCTCTTTCCATCACTTGGATGGATTGGGCGATTACATCAAAGATAGAGGTAAACTTCCCTTCCGTCGAAATCATCCCGACATCTACCCCAATCACCACATCCGCTCCCATTTCCTTTACGACGGTAATGGGAACACGGTCAATGACCCCGCCATCTACAAGTGTATGGCCATCGATAACCTCCGGCACAAAGATACCAGGGATAGATATACTGGCCCGCACAGCCTGGGCAATAGGGCCCTTTTTAAAAACGACTCGCTCCCCCGTATGGAGGCTGGTTGCTACCACAGATAGAGGGATAGATAGATCCTCCAAGTTTTTTCCTTGCGTCAAGAGGCGGACCATTTCTTTTATCTTATCGCCTGCAATAAAACCCATCTTGGGGACAGTCAGATCCAACCAATAGCTGCGCTTTATATTTTGAGCGAGCTTCTTCATCATGTCTGGGTTGATTCCGGCTGCATAAAATGCACCTACTAAGCTTCCCATGCTACTCCCTGCAATAAAATCAATCGGAATCCCTTCTTCTTCCAGTACTTTAATGACACCAACATGAGCGATGCCCCGTGCTCCTCCCGAACCTAATGCTAATCCGACCTTCGGCTTCTGCATGGCTCCTCCTCCTTGGATGTGCTGTCAGTCGAGTCTGCTCTATATTTATCTATTATATGAAGGGCAATTGGAAAAGATCAACAACGTCAAAACGCATCTGAACAGCTTGGTCTAAACCACTCCGTCCATGCGTAAATTTTATTGAATGTGTTATTTTGCAGCGATGGAGGCCGTACAATGCGCTACAAATCTTATTTGCTTACGCTTCTCTTCTCTTTTACAACCATGATCCTCGTCGTTTCCATGGTACGTTATCCACAGATCGCTTTTGAAGCTTCTCTTCGAGGCTTGAAAATTTGGTGGGAAGTGGTTTTCCCTGCTACTCTTCCTTTCATGATCTTGTCTGAACTGATGCTAGGCTTCGGAGTTGTTCACTTTATTGGAGTATTTCTTGAGCCGCTGATGCGTCCCTTGTTTAAAGTGCCAGGTACAGGTGGTTTTGTTATGGCCATGGGGTTTTCTTCAGGTTATCCCGTAGGGCCAAAACTTGCAGCTCGTCTCAGAGAACAGAAGCTGGTTTCACGCTCAGAAGGGGAAAGACTTTTATGCTTTACAAGTACATCAGATCCGATCTTTATCTTTGGTGCTGTAGCGGTAGGATTCTTCCATGATGCATCGCTTGGCATTTCCATTGCTATTGCCAATTATGCAGGCGCCATCCTGATCGGTGTGCTCCTGCGTTTTCATGACCGTCACGAATCGACCCGCTCTTCGATTCCTGCGGAACCCGCTCCGACGCTCCCCATTTTTTTGAGGGCTCTGCAGGCGATGCATCGGGCAAGGCTAAAAGATAATCGTCCGCTGGGAAAATTAATGGGAGATGCTGTCATAAGTACCTTTCAAACCCTAATGGTTATCGGAGGGTTTATTATGATTTTCTCGGTCATCATCAAGTTTGTGTCCATGGGACTGCTCGCCGAAATCTTATCTGTACCGGTTGCCTTATTCTTATCCTTCCTGCACATCCCAGCGCAGATGTCCCAGGGTCTCATTATCGGATTCTTTGAAGTCACCCAAAGCATGCACCATATTAGTGAGCTTGCTTCTAGCATAAGCATGCAAACTAAAATCGCGGTTGCCTCGGGCTTAATTGCCTGGGGAGGGATTTCCGTACATGCCCAAGTGGCAAGTATTATTAGCACCACGGATATGAGATATAAGCCTTACTTGATCTGGAAAGGACTCCATGCCCTGATTTCGGGAATTCTATGTTTTGTCATCTGGTCGCCATTACAGCCTTATGTCACTCTTTGGTCTCAATCCCTGCCTGTATTCGCCACA
>JBEQAI010000095.1:0-10565 GCA_041640415.1 Ammoniphilus sp.
CGAATTAACAGGAATACCTGCAGTAACCATCCGAGCTTGGGAGAGAAGATATGGTTTAGGTCCTTCTGAACGAACGGAAGGTGGTCATCGTTTATACACAGAGAAAGATGTCCAAGACCTTAGATGGCTTAAGAAGCAAACAGAGGATGAAGGGCTAAATATAAGTCAAGCGGTACAGCTTCTAGTTCAAAAAAAGAATCAATCCGCGAAACGAGAGAGCCTGGCTGAAAGAGAGCTAAAGGAGATGGACCTGAGTCGTCTAGATATCCTCTACGAATCCTTGGTTGCTCTAGATTCCAATAGAGCTAATGAAGCATTGGAGCTTTGCTTCGCTCTGTGGCCTATCGAAACCGTATTGCAAGATGTTTTGCCTGAATTGTTGAAAAGAATCGGAACAGGTTGGGAACAAGGAACCCTATCGGTAGCTCAAGAGCATTTCGCAAGTAATTGGATCATGCATCGGATCAGTCAGTTATTGCGTGTGTACCCTATCGATCAGACATACCCAAGAGCTATCTCCCTCTGTCCTTCAGGGGAGCATCACCAAGTAGGATTGCTTTTGTTTAGTCTTTTTTTGCGAAGGAAAGGGTTGGATGTACTTTATTTAGGGCCGGATACACCTGTTGATGGTCTGGCTGAAGTGCTTGGAAAGCTTGAAATTGGGTTGGTTTGTATTTCCATAACGAGAGAAGAGCTGCAGCCTGATGTAATTGACTTGCTCGAACGCCTCCGTTTCATTCAGCCTACCTTAAAGTTTGCTATAGGAGGACAAGGGATGCGGAATGCTCCGGCTTCATTAAGCAAGTGGGCTATTGAGAGTTCAGCCACTTCCTGGTCAGCTTGGTTCGAACAAGAGTTCAAAAATGGAAGATAAATCAAAAAAGGACTTTGCGAAAAAGGGCAAAGTCCTTTTTATATTGGGACATAGTTCAAGCTATAGGTGAGAATGCTAGGAATAATACTAAACATCTTTTAAAAAAATTGTTAAAAAAGTGTCTCCTCAGTGTGGACTTATCATAGAATATATGGTAACTTATTTTTACAAACATTGATTTTATAAGGTTTAATCAACCTACATAATGTACACTACACAAAAACATAAGTACTTAATATACATTACAAGTATAAAAAAATGGAGGCGTAAATGATGTCAAGCAATGTATTGAACCGTTTTTTAGAAGAGAATCTTGGAGATTTAAAAAACAAAGGCTTATACAATGTAATCGACCCCTTGCAGAGTGCTAATGGTCCTGTCATTACCATTTCAGGAAAGCAGCTTATCAACCTTTCTTCGAATAATTATTTAGGTCTGGCAACGGATGAACGACTCAAGGAAGCTGCAACTCAAGCCATTAGGGAGTTTGGGGTTGGGGCAGGGGCTGTTCGCACCATTAATGGGACTATGGAACTTCACTTAAGGCTCGAAAAAAAGCTTGCTGAGTTTAAACATACTGAAGCGGCGATTGCCTACCAATCTGGGTTTAACTGCAATATGGCGGCTATATCTGCCGTAATGGATAAAAACGACGCGATCTTGTCTGATGAATGGAACCACGCTTCTATCATTGATGGCTGTAGACTTTCTCGTGCGGAGATCATTCGATTCAATCACGCGGATATGGATGATCTAAGAGAAAAAGCGAAGCAGGCAAAAGATTCAGGGAAATACAATAAGATTATGGTCATTACAGACGGCGTATTTTCTATGGATGGAGACATAGCGAAACTTCCAGAAATCGTTCAGATTGCTGAAGAGTTTGACCTCATTACCTATGTGGATGACGCACATGGATCTGGGGTATTAGGGAAAGGAGCAGGTACAGTTAAACATTTCGGTCTATCAGATAAAGTGGACTTCCAAATCGGAACCCTATCTAAAGCCATAGGAGTCATAGGGGGATATGTTGCAGGGAAAAGAGATTTAATTGATTGGTTAAAAGTACGAAGCCGCCCGTTCTTATTTTCGACCGCTTTAACTCCTGGAGATGTAGCGGCTACCATAAAAGCCATCGACATACTAGCAGACAGCACGGAACTGCAAGACCGCCTGTGGGAAAATGCAAATTATTTAAAAAAAGGTTTAGAGGATCTTGGTTTTAATATCGGTCATAGTGAAACGCCAATTACTCCTTGTATCATCGGTGAGGAAGTGAAAACACAGGAATTCAGTAGAAAGCTTTATGACCAGGGAGTATACGCGAAAGCGATCGTCTTCCCGACGGTTCAAAGAGGTACAGGAAGAGTGCGTAACATGCCAACAGCAGCTCATACAAAAGAAATGCTTGATCAGGCTTTAGCGGTGTATCACAAGGTGGGTAAGGAAATGGGAATTATCTAAAGAGTATGTGGGAGGGGATAACTCATGAAAAAAATACTGGTAACTGGGGCTCTTGGGCAGATTGGCTCAGAGCTGGTTGTTAAATTACGCGAAGTATATGGGGAACGTAATGTGATGGCTACAGATATACGCCGCACAGACAATGAGGTTGTCTGTAACGGACCTTTCGAGCTCTTGGATGTGACGGATGGGCGCCGCATGTATGAAATAGCGAAGGCTCATCAAGCGGATACCCTTATCCACTTGGCTGCACTCTTATCGGCTACAGCAGAAGCAAAGCCTCTACTAGCGTGGAACCTGAATATGGGCGGATTGGTTAATGCACTGGAGGTTGCCCGTGAATTAAACTGTAAATTCTTTACGCCCAGTTCGATTGGTGCCTTTGGGCCCACTACGCCGAAGGATCACACACCGCAAGATACGATACAAAGGCCGACTACCATGTACGGAGTGAATAAAGTAGCTGGGGAACTGCTCTGCGATTATTACTATCAAAAATTTGCCCTTGATACACGGGGACTCCGCTTCCCAGGATTGATATCCTATGTTACACCACCTGGTGGAGGAACAACGGACTACGCAGTAGAGATTTATTATGAAGCTGTCAAACGCCAAGCCTATACGTCTTACATTGCCAAGAATACGTTTATGGATATGATGTATATGCCGGACGCTCTAAAAGCGATCATTGATTTAATGGAAGCGGACAGCAGTTGTCTGACTCACCGCAATGCATTTAACGTAACGGCAATGAGTGTGGATCCAGAAGCGATTGCAGCTGCCATACGGCGGCAGATCCCTGAGTTCAAGCTCACTTATCAAGTGGACCCAATAAGGCAAGCCATTGCAGATAGCTGGCCGAATTCCATTGATGCGACGGCAGCAACGAACGAGTGGGGGTTCAAGCCTGAATATGACCTTGATAAAATGACAAAAGATATGTTGCAAAAACTAAGCCAAAAGTATAGCTTGGTGGGTGTAAGTTAAAAAAAGGGCTGTCTCACATGGTATGTGAGCAGCCCTTTTTCCACTTAGTTTAGCGTCCGGCTTCTAGTCTTCGAATGCGCTCGTCTAAGTCTGGATGACTTGCAAACAGTCCGGCAAGTCCTCTTTTTCCGCTTATCTTAAGCGCAGCAAGAGACTTTTGTTCCGTATCCACTAGCTCGACGGTTTGTTTTAGAGACTTTAAGGCGTGAATCATGTTTTGCTTTCCTCCGAGATAAGCACCGCCTGCATCAGCGTGGAACTCACGGTAGCGGGAGTAAGCCATAACAGCAATGCTACCCAGGATCGAGAATAAAATATCAAAAATGATAACAGCCACGAAGTGGACAATAGGCGCCAGATCTTCTTTAACGAAGCGCGATACCGCATAGGCGAAGATCCGAGAGAGGAAGACCACAAACGTATTGATTACTCCTTGTACCAAGGTCATGGTAACCATATCTCCATTGGCGATGTGAGCAACTTCATGAGCTAATACGCCAATCACCGCGTCCTGATCCATCGTTTCCATTAGGCCAGTAGAAACCGCGACAAGAGATCTGCTCTTGGATGGTCCGGTTGCAAAGGCATTTACTTCTGCTGATTGATAGATCCCGACTTCAGGCATGACGGTTAGTCCTGCTTTTCGGGATAAGCGATGAACCTCTTCCACAAGAAAACGTTCGTGGGCATTGCGAGGTTTGTTCGGATCAATCACTTCGATTTTCATCATCCATTTCGCCATCATGCGAGACATGGCTAGGGAGATGAACGCGCCCGTGAAACCAACGACCGCACTAAATACCAGTAGAGCATTAAAATTAATTCCCTCAGCCGTTATGTACCCGCGCACGCCTAACAGGCTGGTGATAATGCTGATGGTGATGATGACAAGCATGTTAACTAATAAAAAAAGACCAATCCTTTTAAACATATACTTTCATTCATCCTTTCTTCGTTTTTCTCTTACCTATACGGAATGTTTCCTTTTTGGTTTCATTTTTTCATAAAATCATAAAAAAAATTTAATATATGCCGCTTGGAATAACCTCTTTATCCTCAACATCTTTAGTAATAATAGATCCAGGACCAATGATGGCACCAGCGCCAATCGTTACTCCTTCCAGAATCACCGCGTTCGGGCCGATGATCACATTATCCTTGATTACAACAGGCTGAGCATGAGGAGAGGAGATCACGCCTTTAATGACTGCACCTGCTCCAATATGACAACCTCTTCCTATCATTGCCCGGCCCCCGATAACAGCATTCATATCGATTAAAGTTTTTGCTCCAATGGTGGCTCCGATATTAATGCAGGCGCCCATCATCACAACAGCACCAGCTTCGATAGTGACTGCTTCTCGGATAATGGCCCCAGGTTCAATTCGTGCTCCAAGATCCTTCGTATCCAGTAAGGCGATGGCTGAGTTTCTGCGGTCTGCCTCGATATGAATCTCTTCAATCGCGTCGCTTTCTAGAAGCACTCCCTTAATATCATCCCAGTCACCTATCACCACACCGCCTTGCCCCATGTTAATCACCTTGCAATGTGGTCCAAAATTTAACTGAGAAAGTTGTCCTTGGATAAATACCTTCACGGGGGTTTGCGGTTTTGCATTTTGAATAAGCTCTAGGATTTGTTTTGTTTCCATAAGATAACCTCCAATAATAAGATAAAGGACTGCCCTGGTGGAAGGGCAGCCCTATAGCGAGTCGGATTTACGCGTTCTGCATGGACCACTCTTCAACGTTCCATGTGGTAGTAACCCAGTCTTCGTAGAAATCTGGTTCGTGACAAACGAGTAGGATCGTTCCTTTATACTCTTTTAATGCACGCTTTAATTCTTCTTTAGCTGTTACATCGAGATGGTTTGTCGGCTCATCCAGCAGAAGCCAATTGCTCTCATTCATCATGAGCTTGCATAGTCGAACTTTTGCCTGCTCACCACCGCTCAACATATTAAGCGGACGGGTAATATGCTCATTCTTTAGTCCACAGCGAGCCAGTGCACCGCGAACTTCGTGCTGATTCAGGTGAGAGAACTCATTCCACACATCATCGAGAGGAGTTAAATTCCCTGCCTTCACTTCTTGCTCAAAATAAGCAGGAAACAGGAAGTCACCCTGGAAGGATGAGCCGCTGAAGGGCTTTATTTTTCCGAGGATGGTTTTAAGCAGGGTTGATTTTCCTACGCCGTTGCAGCCAATGATCGCAATTTTTTCACCGCGTTCAATTGCCACATTCATTTTTGGAAGCAGAGCGGAGGTGTAGCCAATCTCCAAATCCTTCCCTTCAAAGACCGTTTTCCCACTAGCTCTCGATTCCTTGAACCCAAAGGTCGGCTTGACTGCCGTTTCCGGTCGATCAATTCTATCAATTCGATCTAGCTGCTTCTGGCGGCTTTTTGCGCGTCCAGAGGTTGAATAGCGAGCTTTGTTTCGTTGGATAAAGTCTTCTTGCTTCTTGATAAATTCCTGCTGCTTCTCATAAGCGTCAATGTGCTGCTGTTTATTAATCCCAGACATCTCAAGGAACTTCTCATAGTTTGCCTTGTAACGAGTGAGTTTGGCGAATTCCAAATGATAAATGACATCTACAACCTGGTTCATAAACTCGGTATCATGGGATATAAGGATAAAGGCGAAAGGATAGTCCTTCAGGTAGTTGGTCAACCATTGAATATGCTCAACATCAAGATAGTTTGTAGGCTCATCAAGCAGGAGAACCGTAGGCTTCTCCAGCAACAGCTTAGCCAGAAGCACCTTGGTGCGCTGCCCTCCGCTTAGGGAAGCAACATCTCGATCTAGACCTATAGCATCAAGTCCTAAGCCGTTTGCCATTTCTTCCACTTTAACATCGGAAAGATAAAATCCGCTTGCGTCTAAACGCTCTTGGATTTCTCCCATTTCCTCAAGAAGCACTTCTAGCTCTTCAGGTGTTGCCTCGCCCATCTTTTCTGAAATTACCATTAATTCTTTTTCTAATTCATAAAGAGGGAGGAAGGCATCTCTTAGGATATCCCGAATCGTCTTTCCTGGGGTTAACTTGGTATGTTGGTCAAGATACCCATAATTGACTTTCGGAGTCCATTCTACTTTACCGCCATCGCGTACAATCTGACCCGTAATAATATTCATCAAGGTAGATTTTCCCACTCCGTTAGCCCCGACTAGCCCCACGTGTTCCCCAGCTAGAAGTCGGAAAGCAACATTCTTAAAGAGGGTTCGATCGCCAAATGTATGACTAAGATCCTCAACAGTTAATAAGCTCATCGTCTTTTTTGTGTCCTCCTGTACGTACATTCTCATCTTCACGTATCATCTTAACTGATTTTCTATCAATAATAAATCCCCTATATCATCCATCACTTTATGGGGTATGGAAATAGGGGGGAAGGGCAACTTAATAAGAAAAAGGCGGTGTCCTTTGAAACGTAAAATATTTTCCATAGTTGCAGCTATTTTGTTCATGATGGCCATACAGCCGGTGTCTGCTCAGCAAACGACGGACCTTGAAGTTTACGACATTGAAAAAGAACAGATTGTTAAACGCATCCCCAACACACCTGAAATCCAACAAGATATTACACAATATCTTAAAACCATTAACCAAGCGGTCCCGCCTTTAGGACAAGTTCCTAAAAAGGGGAAGATGGTTCGCATTCCTTTACAGCCACCCGCGCCAATCGAAAATCAATGGATAAAAGGAACTTTATATGAAGTATTCCTTATCCTGTTGCCGGATCGTGATCCTTTCATCATTGTTTATGACGAATCGAGGAAGCCTTATCTGCTCCAATCCTCCTACGTACCCCAACATATTGTTAAGCTCGTGAATTAAAAAATGAGGCTGTCTCTATAGCCGGTAACCGGCTCCTTAGAAGACAGCCTTTTTCTTAGAGCTTATTGAACCTCACAAACGTGATTCTCTTCAAGAATCATTTCCTTGCACTGCGGGCAGACCAATCCCTCGCGTATAAGTTTATTCAGCTCTTCGCGATTGTGCTTCATCCGTTGCTTGACTTCATCAGCTTGAAGGGGATCCTCAGTTAAAGCATCAAAGCAGTCGAAGCACAGATAGTGATACTCCTTATCTGAATCCATGGGAATATTCCAGCTCTCAAGCTCAAACTTATGAAAAGGTTCTGCATGGGCAGCCCCGCATTTTTCACATGGGTGCGACATATACTACTCCTTTTTAACACTTTATTTAAGAACAGTATAGCATGCCAATTCGACTTTGCAAACGGACAGGCAACTACTCCTTAATGAGACCAATCTCGACTAAACGCTGGTATAGGAAGTCTCCAGCTGTAATGGCTGGGTACCTTTCTGGATTGTCTTCAGAAACACAGGATGGAATGGTTTCTAGTAGGAAATTGCTGTAGGGATGCACGAAAAACGGCATAGAATAGCGAGACGAATTTTCACCCTTAGGGTTAACAACCCGGTGGGTGGTTGCTGGAATAACTTCATTGGTAATTCGGGAAAGCATGTCTCCTGCATCTACAATAATTTGCCCTTTTTTCGCAATGACAGGAATCCATTCCCCTTCCCGAGTTAAGAGCTCTAAACCTGACGCGGTCGATTCGACCAAGAGAGTAATCAAATTAATGTCTTCATGTTCAGCAGCGCGGATCGCCTCTGGATCCATGGACTCATCTAGCGGGGGATAGTGGATGGTACGAAGCACACTATTCCCGTCGTGAATCATCTCGGAGAAAAAGCTTTGTCTAAGCTCGAAATGAAGCGCAAGGGCCGCTAGCATATTCTTGGCCACGCGCTCGAGTTCATGGTAGAAGTTTACGGCATTTTTACGCAACTCTGGCATCTCTTCAGGCCAAACGTTTGCTGGATATTCGGAAGTAAGAGGGTGGCCGTGCGGCAATTCTTGTCCAACATGATAGAATTCCTTCAGATCTCCAACGGTACGGTTCTTGGCATGTTCTTTACCAAATCCGGTGTAGCCGCGCTGCCCGCCATTTATACCCTCATATTTTTTCTTTGTGTTTCTATCCAGACTAAAAAACTCCTGCCACAGTTCATAATTTTTATCGATGAGCTTAGGGTTGACTCCATGTCCCTCAAGAATGATAAACCCAATCTCTTTTAAGCCCGATGCAAATTCCTCAGCGAATGCAGCCCTTTGAACAGGATTGCCATATGTAAAGTCCTTTAAATTTAACGTTCGAATGAGTGGTGTAGTAGACATGTTTGGTAAACCCCCTGGTTATTTATAGTAGAGTAAGCGATTTCGCTACCATATTTCTCTGTAAGTGTAACACGTTGTCAGACATCTAACAAGTGTGGGTTTGAACGTAAAAAAAGCTAGCCCATTTAATGAAGGAAAGGGACTAGCTAATCATCCTCGTATTCAAAACTAGTTATGACCTTTAACAGGGTATCGACCACAAGGGGATGGTAGAGAATCCCGCGGTGGTGCACGATCTCTGCAATGGCATCTTGTTTTGTGCGTCTTTTATGGTAGGGGCGGTCTACACACATGGCATCAAATGAATCTGCGACTGCGACAATGGAAGCTTCAATAGAGATCTGTTGCCCAGATAATCCTTCCGGATAACCTGATCCGTCATATCTCTCATGATGTTGTTCAACGATCGTAGCGGCTTGAATGAGGGAAGGAATTCCCGTATTTTTAAGGATTTCTGCTCCATATTCTGCATGCTGCTTCAGAATTTCCCATTCTTCACTCGTAAGCGCTTCCTGTTTCTGGAGAATATTCTCCGGGATTCGCATCTTCCCGATATCGTGAAAAAAAGCTCCGTATTCAAGGTTGTAGAGCTGCTCTGAAGACAAATTCATCGCGCGTCCAATGAGCACGGAAAGCTTGCGGATCCTCGAACAATGGGTTTCCGAATATCCATCCTTTAGCTCGGTTTTCACAGCCAAATCCATTAGCTCTTTCGTATCTAAGCTGTATAAGTGAAAGACGGGCCTCGAAGTTACGTATATAAATTCCACTTCGCTATCTGCTGTGAAAAGCGTATGTTCTCGAACGGGATGAAAAAACATATTATCTCCAGGGTACAACAACAGATCTAAGGTGCGATCGTGTTTCCTCAGAACGCCTGACAAGATATAAATAAATTCCATGCCATCCCAGCCTGCCTCTGGAATGAGGGACCAGTCACTGCCCTTGGCTAGTCGGTGGTGAATCACTTCAGTCCCCTGACCTGAAGAAAGCAGGGAAAGCTCGATATTCTTTAGTGTTACTTTTTCTATAGATTGACCCCGGGCCAATATCAAGGGATTCATATCAGATCACCTAATCCGCACATAGTTAGTAAATCCATCTTACCATATTCCCATTGCTGAAACCATTGTTCGTTCATAAGTATGGTTACTTTGATGCAAATTATTGATATACCTGAATAGAGGAGAAGGGAGCAGGAATTCTTGACGAAAAAGAAGATCGCTTGGATTACAGACAGTACGGCCTATATAACCCCAACATTGCTGGAAATCGAGTCCTTATTTGTTGTCCCTTTAACAATTACCTTCGGTGTACAATCTTAAGAAGATGGGGTTGATCTAAGCGCACATGAGCTGTACGAAAAAATAAAAGCCTCTAAACAAATCCCTAAGACTTCTCAGCCTTCACCTGGCCGATTCATGGAATTATATAAAAAATTAAAAGCGGGTATGAAGGGGGAATTGCCGTACATATCTCCAGTCAACTAAGCGGCACATATAACGGAAGCTTACAAGCAGCGCGGATGGCTGATTTTGCTCTAGAAGGAATAGATTCCTTGTCCATGTCCTATCCCATTACTGTCCTGATTAATAAGGGTATGGAGTTAGAAAAACTAGGACTTAGCAGACAAGAGATCGCTGAACACTTGCGTGCAGAAGTAAAAAAGAATAAGAATTATATCTTAATTGGTAATTTGGATCAGTTTTATAAAGGCGGAAGGATGTCTGGGGCCCAATATTTAATCGGAAATTTATTGCAGATTAAGCCTATAATACGCATCAACGACCGAGGAGAATTTGAAATGGTAGAGAAGGTGCCCTCAGAAAAAAAGCAACCAGAAGAATTTTCGAGCTGCTGGGTGAAGCGGCACAAAAAGCTCCGTTAGCTTCACTCCAAATCATGCATGGAAATGTTGCCGAAAAGGCAAAGGAGTGGAAGGTCGAACTTGAGGCCGCATACCCATCAATCCCTATTTCAGTAGGTGAGATCAGCTCGACGATTGGTGTGCATGCTGGAGAAGGTACC
>JBEQAI010000096.1:0-10350 GCA_041640415.1 Ammoniphilus sp.
CAGTTTTTCCTTCTTATTTTCGTAACAATTTAGACCAAGATTCGTAACAAATTTTCCGGCAGGTCTGTGATATGATGTATTTACACAGTGATTATAGTTTAAATAAACGAACCACTACGCAAAAAAAACACTTCTACACCATGATCCTTCACCAAGTTTGTGATTGAATGCACAATATATTTTTTCGTGCATTTTGTGAATAACTTCACATTATTTTCTGTTTACACAAAAGGAGTTGAGAGAAATGAACGCTAAAGCTTCTTGGTTTACCCTTATCACCTTGTTCTCCCTTATCTTGCTGACAGGTTGCAGCACCAATATGGTTGTTTTTCAGCCTGAGGGGCCTGTCGCGCAAAGCATCCTAGACCTCATTAATTGGTCGCTCATTTGGATGGCTTTAGTCGTTGCTGTTGTTTTTGCGCTATTTGGCTATATTGTTTGGAAGTATCGTGCAACACCGGAAAACAAGGATTACGAGCCGCCAGAAGAGCATGGCAGTACGGTAATGGAGATTACATGGACCGTCATTCCGCTTTTGATTGTCATCGCCCTAACGATTCCGACAGTTACCACCCTCTACGCTTTAGAAGATGTACCAAAAGGCTATGAAGATAAAGAGCCTATTACGATTCACGTAACATCCGCGGACTGGAAGTGGATCTTCAGCTATCCTGAGCAAGGAATTGAGACGGTTAACTACCTAAACATTCCTGCTGGCAGACCTATTGATTTTCGCTTAACTTCCGCTACTACGATGCAATCCTTCTGGATTCCTGCATTGGGCGGGCAAAAATATACAATGAATAAATCAGAAAACCAAATGTACCTGGTTGCGGATCGTCCGGGATCCTACCTAGGAAAGAACACGAATTTTAACGGACGCGGCTATACGGAGATGGAATTCGAGGTGCTAGCCCAAACGGAAAAGGACTTTGAGAAGTGGGTACAAGATGTGAAAGCAACAGCTCCTGCCTTAACGGAAGAAAAATATGAAGAACTGTTAAAGCCCACTCACTTAGGTCGCTTAACTTTTAGCAATACACATCTCGATTGGGTTGACCATTCTAAACCTGGATCTAGAACATATAGCAACCCTGAGTTATATCGTTTAGAGCATGGCTATCCAGGAAAAATCTTTGATAAAAGCAATAACGGAGGTGAACACCATGAGCAACATTCAGTGGAACCACATTCTAGTCATTAATGATCCGCTTCTTTTAGGAGCCTTTATTTCCATGGTTTTATCCGCGATTGGAGCTGTAGCTCTAGTCACCTATCTTAAGAGATGGGGTTGGTTGTGGAGAGAATGGATTACGACAGTTGACCATAAGAAAATCGGGATTATGTATATTCTTACAGCCGTCCTCATGTTTTTCCGCGGAGGAATCGACGGACTCTTAATGAAGGTCCAAACCTCCAGACCAGAAATGGAATTTTTAAATGCACAGCACTATAACGAGATTTTCACCACGCACGGCGTAATTATGATTCTTTTCGTGGCTATGCCGTTCCTTATCGGAATTATGAACGTGATTGTACCCCTTCAGATTGGAGCAAGGGATGTGGCTTTCCCTCAGTTGAATGCATTAAGCTTTTGGCTGTTCTTAAGTGGGGCTGTACTCTTCAATATTTCCTTCGTAGTCGGAGGATCCCCTGATGCGGGTTGGACTTCTTACTTCCCTCTGGCAGGGAAAGAATTTAGTCCTGGTATTGGAAACAACTATTACGCTGTAGCCCTGCAAATTGCCGGGATTGGTACCTTAATGTCTGGTATTAACTTTATTGTAACGGTCTTGAAGATGAGAACTAAAGGCATGACCTTGATGCGTATGCCGATGTTCACATGGACTTCTTTTGTCACATCCATCATCATTGTCGCTGCCTTCCCAATCTTTACCGTAGCGCTTGCCTTGATGACGCTAGATCGTTTGTATGGAACTCACTTCTTTACCCTGTCTGGCGGTGGAATGGATATGCTCTGGGCCAACTTGTTCTGGCTGTGGGGGCATCCTGAGGTATATATCGTAGCACTACCAGCCTTCGGGATCTTTTCTGAAGTGATTTCTACCTTCTCTCGAAAGACTCTTTATGGATATAAGACGATGGTTTATTCCATTGTGACCATTGCTGGGCTCAGTATGGTCGTATGGGTTCACCACTTCTATACCATGGGTTCAGGACCAGCAATCAACTCTTTCTTCTCCATCACGACAATGCTGATTGCCGTTCCAACAGGAGTCAAGATTTTTAACTGGCTCTTTACCATGAGAAAAGGTCGCATTCAATTCACAACAGCCATGTTGTGGGCACTAGCCTTTGTACCCAACTTTGTAATTGGGGGCGTAACGGGAGTCATGCTTGCTATGGCTGCAGCAGACTACCAGTACCACAATACCCTGTTCTTAGTTGCACACTTCCATTATGTACTGATTCCTGGTGTCGTGTTCGCGGTATTTGCTGGACTTTACTATTGGTGGCCGAAGATGTTTGGTCACATGCTCAACGAAAAGCTAGGTAAATGGCATTTCTGGCTGTTTGTGATTGGTTTTAACGTAACCTTCATGCCTATGTTCTTCTTAGGATTAAAAGGTGCTGTACGACGCGCCTATACGTTTTCAATGGAATCTGGATTCGCATCCCTTTTCCTAGTTTCGGCTATCGGTTCCATCATTCTTGCCGCAGGATTTGCGGTATTCTGCTATAACATCTACTGGAGTGCACGATACGCAGATCGCAACATTTCTCATGACCCGTGGGATGCAAGAACACTGGAGTGGGCAACTACAAACCCTGTTCAGTACTATAACTTTGCAACCCTTCCTGAAGTGAAGAAGCTTGATGCTTTCTGGGAGATGAAAAAGAATCAGGATAGTCTAGCTTTACATGCAAAAGAGCTTGAAGAGATTCATATGCCGAGCAATTCAGGACTCCCCTTCTTTATGTTTGTAGTATTTACGATTGCAGGCTTCCTACTCGTGTTTGAATGGCATCTTGCCGCAGCGATTGCTGCTATTGGAATCGTAGCTGGATTACTCATTCGCTCGTTTGATTATGATCAGGGATACCATGTTCATGTCAAAGAAGTAGTTGAGACCGAGCGCGCATGGAGAAAGGTAGAAGGAGAGGTGAACACCCATGTCAGCTAAAGTTAACACAGCCTTGCCTCTGGAATACCAGACCCTTCAAAACCAAATGAACATCTTAGGTTTTTGGATTTTTCTTGGGGCAGAAATCGTTTTGTTTGCCACTTTATTTGGGGTATATGGCGTTCTAGGAACTCGCTTCGCTGACGGTCCAATATTAAAGGATCTTATCGTGATGCAGGATGTGTTTATACAAACCGTACTGCTCTTGGTAAGTAGTTTTACTTGCGGTATCGCGATCTATGAAATGCGTCGCAATAATGTGAAGGGGCTCATGACCTGGTTGATCATCACCTTGGGTCTCGGTGCAGGATTCCTTTTCATGGAGATCCGAGAGTTCTTGCACTACATTCATGCGGGAGCAACGATTCAGACCAGTGCGGCTTTCTCTAGCTTCTTTGCCTTACTTGGTACTCATGGACTTCACGTCACGCTAGGTATCTGCTGGGCGGTCGCGATTATGGTTCAGATTAAGAAGAGAGGTTTGACCTCAGATACGGCTCGGAAGGTTTTCATTATTGGTTTATACTGGCACTTTCTAGATGTCGTATGGATCTTTATTTACACCTTTGTGTATCTAAAAGGGGCGGTGGCTTAAATGAAACACCAAACAGCAGGCTTTCCTAAATCACAGATTTTCGGTTTAATTCTGTCTTTGGTTATGACGTTTGGAGCAGGATTCATAGCGTTAAAAACTTCGTTATCCTTCGGTGTGATTATGGCCATTATCGGAACTCTGGCTCTCATTCAAGCCGGCTTGCAGCTCTTCATGTTCATGCATGTAAGCGAAGGCGAAGATGGAAAAACGAATATCATCAACATGTTGTACAGTCTATTTTGTGCGATCGTCATCGTATTCGGAACGATTTGGGTTATGACTCTGGGGACTCATACCCACTAAAACAAAAACCAGCTCGACTTATGAGCTGGTTTTTTTGCTTAAATATTTCGGCGGTTCTACGCTACGGTAGCGATTAGGATTGTTAACTACAAGCGAAAGCTTCGGTTTGGCGGGAGTTTCAGCAGAAACCCTCTCCCTGTTCAAATCAGCATCTTCAATAAGAGCCAAGAACATTCCAAATCCAAAAATAACCATAAAAGACACCATGATACTAAGACCAACAAAAAGGAAATATCGACTTTCGTTACCGCTTACAAAGAAACTTGATATAAAAATGGTAAAACCAATAATCAGTCCTACAATTGTAATTCTCTTAATATGTAAAAGTACTTTACTTTGTTGTACGCTCATGATTTCAACCCCCCTTATCTTTATTTTATCCAAGTTCACATTTTTGTCAAATTCTTTTCACAGATTTGTTACATAATTGAGCTTGACAAATACTATTCACAGAACTTATATTTTGGAGGTCTTGTATGTGAAGAAGCTTATCTCCTTTTTGCTTATTCTTCCCCTGATTCTGACTGGTTGTGGAACGTATGAAGAGCCAATCCAGCCTACCCGCTATTATATTGAGAATAAAGATAGAAACGCAGGGAACCAAGGGGATCCGTTTTTCCCTGTCGATCCTTCCATACAGCATGATGATGAATCAATCATCAGAGGAATGACAATAAACAGAGGCTGAACCATATGGTCCAGCCCCTCTCGTATCAGTTAAGTGAAATTCTATTTAGATCCAGGTAACCACGACCTTGATCGTATGCGTGTAATCCGCGATCCTCTACGGAATTTAGGAGGGTTAATTTTACTGAATCTGGAGTATAGGGGATTCCATTGCTTTGGAGATGTTGGAGAATTAAAGCGACAGCTCCCGCACAAATAGGAGTTGCCATAGAGGTACCAGAGAGGACAAAATAGTTGTTTGCTACTCGGTTAGACTTTTGAAGCTTATCGAGGTAGGAATTGGGGGAACGCAGAGAGACAATAGCCACTCCCGGCGCTAATAAGTCAGGCTTCGCAGCTTGATCTGAAGTTGGACCGCGGCTGGAGAAGTCCGCTATAATATCATCGTCCCTACTTTCAGTATTTCGGTCATCCATGGCTCCAACGGTGATGACTCTAGGGCTAATTCCCGGGCTGGCTATGGAGCCTCTTCGCGGACCTTCATTCCCTGCAGCTACACAGACGACAATCCCTGCGTTCCATGCTCGTTCTACCGCTCTAACCATCGGATCGTCAGCGGCAGGACCGGTGGCTGTACTTCCCAATGACATGGAAATGATATCAATTCCATACCTTTCTTTATTCTGAATACACCAATCCACACCCGCAATGACGGTGGAAAGCGAGCCTGATCCTAGCTTATCAAGCACTTTTACTCCGATCACATTAGCTCCAGGAGCGGGTCCCATATAGAGTCCATTTGATGCCGTTCCATTCCCAGCCGCATCTCCCGCACAATGGGTGCCATGTCCATTATCATCATAGGGCTGCTCCCGATTGTTAATAAAGTCTACAAATGTTGTTATACGATCTGCAAGATCAGGATGGGTATAGATGCCAGTGTCCAGGACAGCGATGGTAACCCCTTCACCTGTCAATCCATTTTGGTGTAATGTATTGCTGCCTATGGTTGGCGTAGCAACATTCAAAAAAGCTTGGACTGTCCTGTCATCATGAATCTTCTTAATCCCATGACAGTTCTTGAGAAGCTCTTCTAAAGCCGCAGGCGTGGCCACAACAGAGCAACAGGAAATACTAGAATAATAGTGTTTGTACTCGCAAAACACGGTTCTCTTCATTATTTCCTCGACTTCCTGAACGGAAGAAAGACAGTCTCCATCCTCAAATTCAATAATCACAGGAAATCTTTTAGTAAGCTTTAAGCTTTTTTCAAGAGGTTTATGCAAGAAGCAAGGTACCCAGCGAAAAGGACGGTAAAGATTCACAAGTTTATTTCGCAAAGGGCTATCTAGTTTCGAAGCATATTGTCTTACTGTTTGAACCATAGAAAATCCAAGCAAGTGATCTCCTCCTATCATAATTCACAGAGTCTCTATATATTCTATGATTCTATGAATGAGGAGGAAGCGGTGTTTGACCCAAGTTATTCATAAATACGCACTTTATAAAGTCACTTACCACTTCAAAGTCTTAAGTAGTTTTTGCAAGGCTTCCTGGTCACTTTCATTTAACCCCCATTCTGCTATTTCTCTCCTAATGCCTTCAAGGGTCCCATAGCCTTTTACAAATCCATTTAATCTTGCAACGAGAGTAGATTGAATAAACTCTTCATGTGAAGGAAAAAGAATGCTTAAAGTTTCGGTCGCAGACTTGTACCTTTTTAGATAATATTTTTGGTGATAGTCCTCAGCCTGATAAAAAGTTGTAAATGGTGTCATTTCTGTCTGGATTACACCCTTAAGGTTGAGCTCCCATTCTTGTTTCTTATCTAACATTTTCACTCTTTGCTCTTCGCAATGATAAAAAAGGATGGACATATACTGGCGGGGTTTTATCCCCAGTCTCAATGGATTATGATTGCCCCAGAAAACATCCAAGATTTCTTCAAAGGGAATTGCCTCAGGATTAAACTCCACCTGAAGCACTTCTGTATGATCCCCCATCTCCCTATACGATGGACTTTCCCTTGTTCCTCCAGCATAACCTACACGAGTACGAAGCACTCCAGGTAGATGACCGAACCGGGCATCTGGCCCCCAGAATCAGCCCATGCCAAACGTAGCTTTTTCAATTAACTTACTCATCTTCCTTCTCCTTTACAAAATGATTATTATGTTAACCGATTAAAATAACTCTAATTGATCAGGGTGTTGATTCAGTTCAAGATACTCTATCCCCAGAAGATCCATGAGATCCATAGCATTGGAAACGGCATGACCACCAGAATTATTATTAAATAATACGATAATTTCTTTTGTATCTTTACTAAGCTTCCCCAAACGTTCCGCCCATTCAGCCAGCTCCTGCCGACTATAATGATAAAGGTATCGAACCTCTCTCCAATTAGCATTCCCTGTACTCGACCAGCCTTGTACATTACGTCCATGAAAACGAACGATAGTCAAATCCTCGACTGTAGAATGAAGGATGATAGGAACAGAACCCTCCCCTGCTTGCGGCTCATCACAAATGCTATGGATCCAGCCTTCCCTCTGCATAAAAGCAAGTGTCTTATCCCTCAACTTAGGAATGAACCAGCTTTGATGACGAAATTCAAGAGCAACAGGTAGATTTCCCATTTTACTCTTTACCACTTTTAATGTATCTACATTTGCTTTTGTACAATCGAACCAAGGTGGAAACTGAAAAAGGATAGCCTTTAACTTACAGGCCTCAATAACAGGCTGGATGGATGCAATAAAGCTCTGAAACATTTCATCAACTGACGGATAGGGGTTTTTTCCACGCAAATGACCTGTCATTCCCTGATAAGCTTTAATGACGAAAGAAAATTCTGGCGGGGTTTCTTCAGCCCATTTTTGGTAGCTATTTGTAGATTGGATCGCATAAAACGAACTGTCGACCTCCACTACCGAGAAGTGCTGGCTATACCTTTTTAGTTTCTTGCGACCTGATATACCATCCCTGTACAAATCATCATGATCCCCCCAACCTGTTAATCCAATCCTAATCATTCATTCCTCATCCTTCTTCAAAATGATAAGGAAAGTATAGCATAGGAGTAAGTTAACTCATAGAAAGAAGCCATCTAAAGACTAAAGATGGCTTCTTATATGTCTAATTATCATCACTGGCTGATTTTTCAACTGTCGGAATCCAGAATGTAAAGCTCGTTCCTTTGCCTAATTGACTGGTTACCGTTATTCGACCTTGGTGCATAGAGACCAGTTCTTTAACAATCGCTAATCCCAGCCCCGTTCCTTTATTTGTTTTCGATCGGACGCGATCCCCTTTAAAAAAACGCTCCCATACGAGATCCAGATCATCCTCGCTAATCCCAATACCGGTGTCCGAGACGCTTACTTTTAGGTACCCTTCATCCTTTTGTGCACTTAGGACTATTTCTCCGTTCTCCGTGAACTTCACCGCGTTTTTAACTAGATTTTTTAGAATTTGCATGACTCTATCCTTGTCCGCGTGAATTCTTGGCAGTTCTTTTTCAACATGGACAATGAGCTCGTTCCCCTTATCTTCAGCTTCTTTCGTGAAGATTGAGCTTACCTTGTTCATTACCTCGTTGACGTCAACTGGTGTTTTAAACAACGTTACATCGTTGTTCTGCAGCTTGATTAAGTCCATTAGATCGTCAACTAAGCGATTGAGGTGCATAGCCTCCTGGTACATGATGTCATAGTATTTCTTTTTCATTTCTTCTTCTTCGACCAAATCATCGAGAAGTGCCTCAAGAAATCCTTGCATAGCGGTGAGAGGTGTTCGTAGTTCATGGGAGATATTGGTTAGGAAATCATTGCGGATTTTTTCTTCTCTTTTCTGGTTATTTTCAACCTGTTCCAGCTTTTCAGCTAAACTGTTAATGGTATCAGCGAGATCAGCAATCTCAGCAGGATGTTCAATATGAACCCGTTGCTTATAGTTTCCTTTCTCAATGGCCGAAGCTGTTCGTTCAATGTTTCGCAAAGGACGTGAGATGGACCAGGATAGGTAGGAAACCAATATGGTTGTTAACAAAACACCAAACAAGGTAGCCCAAACAATCGTTTCCCTAATGTATCGAAAAGTTTCAGTTAGCCCATCTACAGGAGCATGCAAAACGATGCCGCCATAGATTTCATCTTTCTTACCCCAAGGTACAACGACAGAAAGCATTGGGTTTTTTAAACCATCAAACTGCAGTTCGGTCTGGACATCCTGGCCTTTTGATATCCGGCTTACTATACTATTTGCAACAGATTTGCCAATAAAAACTTCGTCTTTGGTGGAAGTCGCCATAATTCTACCACTGAGATCAAATACCCAAATGCGGGTATTGAAAGATTGGTCAAGAAAAGCAAGTAATTCCGTCTGGGATTCACCTAGCTTTGAAGTATGCTGAATGGCCATATTTACCTGCTTTGCTTTACGCAATAATTCTTCCTCGGTAGCCTTGTAGATATGCCCCTTTGCAAACCAGGAGATCGTAAACCCTACAACCCCCAAACCCACTAAGACGATCATTAAGTAGCTTAACAAGAGTCTCCGGAACAAACTTTTATTCTTCCAATCAATCATCCCGTCACCTCAAATTTATAGCCTACTCCCCACATCGTGTGGATGACGGGCTGATCCATTCCGCTTAGCTTTTGTCTTATTTTTTTTACATGAACATCTACGGTCCGGATGTCCCCGAAAAAGTCATAACCCCATATTTGTTCTAAGAGCTGTTCACGCGTAAAGACAATGCCTGGGGATTTTGCCATATGGATTAACAGTTCAAATTCCTTGGGCCTAAATGGAATAACCTCTCCTGATATCATCACCTCCCTGCGCAAGCTATCTATCGTTAGATTCCCAAACTGCAAAGCCTGGATATCCTCTTCCTCGAACACAGGTTTCTGCTGCATCCGGCGCAAAATGGCTTTCATACGAGCAACCAATTCCCTTGGACTAAACGGCTTCGTAATGTAATCATCTGCTCCAAGCTCCAAGCCTAGGACACGATCAAATTCTTCTTCCTTGGCTGTTAACATAATGATCGGCACATCGGAAAACTTACGTATTTCACGGCATGTATCAAAACCATCTAGTTCCGGCATCATAATATCCAATATGACAAAGTCTGGAGCATTTTGCTTAACTAATTGAACCGCTGAGTTTCCATTATCAGCCTCTAGCATCTCCATTTGTTGCTTTACCAGGTAGAGTCGAACAAATTCACGAATATTGGGATCATCATCGGCCATTAATACAGTAATGGTAGACATGATATTCACCTTCCTCTTAATTGCAAAAGAAAAATAGGGATTCGCATGGTCGTAACTTCATGTGATTCCCTATGCCCCTGTTTAGGGTTATGTTATTATATTCGTGATCGTTGCCCAATTTATGACCAAAGTATGACCACTCACAGAAAGGAAAGTGAAAGGCATGACAGGAACTGCCCATAAACTTAGATTATTGGGAGAAGAATGGGTTTACGTAGGTGTTGAAAACGGACTTGAAGTTTATATTCATCAATTACATGACTGGATTAATTTATATAACCCTAAGACTGGTGAGATGCAAGAAGACTAACAAAACTTCAAATCAGCAGGCCTACCCACTGACAGCGGATACTTGTCCAATGAAGTAGGTCTGCTTGCCCCCTTTACCCTGCACAAT
>JBEQAI010000097.1:0-10233 GCA_041640415.1 Ammoniphilus sp.
CAGCAGGAGCATTGCTCGGATTTATTTTAGCGAGCCATGGAATTTCAACGGTTCTTATCGAACGTTATGGAGGTGTTGAAAAGGCATTTCGCGGGGAGCACTTAAATTTCGATGCGGTTCAAGTCCTAAAAAAATACGGGATGTTTGAAAAGATAAAAAACCGTGGAATTTTAGCCATGAAGCGGATCGAATATTTTTATCATAGTCAAATGATAAAAGCGAGGGCTTTGGACGAAGAAGAAGGCAATCTAAGCATTCATTTTCCACATGGAAATTTACTTCATGTCCTCATTGAAGAATCCAAGAAATATGAAAACTATAGGATTTTCATGAATACAACACTCATGGATTTAATCCAAAATAACGAAGGAAGATATATCGGCATCAAGGCTAAATGCGATGATGAAAACCTAACCATTCATAGCCAATGTATAATAGGTGCTGATGGCCGTTATTCTACCGTTCGTAAAATAGCCGACATCCCTACAGAAATTATCAAGCATGGATACGACGTTTTATGGGCAAAAATCCCTGCTCCTACCCATTGGGAGCCAACCATAAGGTTAGCTTTAATTCATCAAAAACAACTGGCTCTTTTTACACAAACAGGTGGTTTTGTTCAGATTGGCTGGAATATAGAAGAGGGTGCTTATACTCACCTTGTCAAACAACCCTTTGAGCCATTCATCACACAACTTTTGGATGCATTTCCAGAGCTGACTGAAACGGTTAGAAATCATATTCAATCCTGGAAGGACTTTGTTAACCTTCGCGTCCAAAGCTGCCGTTGCTCAACATGGGCAAAAGAGGGATTGGCTATCCTCGGGGATGCCGCCCATACCATGAGTCCAACAGGGGCAATAGGCGTAAGTGCCGCGCTGAAAGATGCAGATATTCTAGGAGAAATTCTAATTGATGCCTGCAAGTACAATGATTTCAGCTCCTTTAGGCTGAAGGAATTTGAACATAGACGAAGAAATGAAATTGAAAAACTGCAAGCTGAACAGTTAGAAAAGGAAGCGAATTATGAAGAGAACTTCCATGTGTTTTCATAAAGACCGACTGATCAACGACTCGACCCCAATTCTCTTTGCTTGCAAGATAACCGGAAGGACCAGATACCGAATTCATTAACGCCCTCCCTACCTTCTCGGTCCAGGGGGGGCCAGTTTATTTGCAGTAGCTGATTTTTAATATAAATAACAGAGACCCGTCATTCATTCGAAGACGGGTCTTTCCTTTAAAATATTGCAATTGACTATTTAACCGGAGCAGAATACTCAAAAGTCTCCCGCAAATGAAAAGCCAAAAGAACTTTAAGCCAATCATCTGGATCGTCAAAATTGAGTTTGAGCAACTCTTCTATTTTTTTGATTCGCTGGTAAAGCGTATTGGTGTGAATATGAAGCTTTTCGGCAGTTTGAACATTAGATCGGTTCGAATGGATGTAGGTGAACAGGGTTCGTTCCAGGTCATTGCTGATGGCTTTTTCTGTTCTCAAAGGTGCAAGAATTTCTTGGGTAAAGTGCTGGATTTCAGTGGGTTGTTGATTCAAGAATAATCGGTTAATGCCCATCTCGTCATATTTCATCATGCCAAACCGATGGCGGCTTTCCAAATAAAAAAGGACTTTGTGTGCTTCATCATAGCTCTTGGCCATCTGTTTAATACCCTCATACGGATTGCTCACACCCACACGCAAGGGCGAATTGAACCGGTTTGTCCATTCTTTCATAATGGAGTTGATGTTTTTTAATGTTTCATTCATATGGTTCAGATCTACCAATGAATATACAACAATGACTTTGTTGTGATAGCCAATAATGAGGCTGTCTTTTTGGGCTTTTTTGATTTGGTTCGCTAATCGGTAGTTATCCGCTCCAAGGGTTTGTAAATCTTGATAGGAGGTGATTTCAAATACAGCCAACATAAATAAGGAAGAAGCGTTGAGCCCGAGTTCTTTGCCTTTACTTACCATGTGTTCATGATCCGTGGATTGGATTAATTCATTAAACATTTCATGGGTGCGCTTATAATAGACCTCGGCTTGCGTTCGTTTTTTAACTAACTCTAAAGCGAGAATGGAACTCCCTTGTTCGATGGTGATTCGGTCGAGTTGGGAAAGGGGCTTATTTAATGGAGTGATGATACAACCTAAAAAGATGGTCCCCGAAAAGATAGGGTACGTATACAGCGATTGATGGCCTTTATCCACGATATCGATAAATACCGGCTTTCTCCTGTTGAAGGAAATTCTTGAGATTTCATCTAAGCTAAAGGGTGGACGATGGTTCTGATGCTTAGGGTAGTATTCAGTTTCCAGCGCGTCAAAAAATAATACCGTTCGATCCATCATTCTTGCCATTTCGGTTAGGATCATGTCGCCGCCTTGATTATATAGAGATAATTCAGTAAGGGTTTCATGTATTTCGTTGCGTTTTAATAAAAAGTGATTTTTCTCCTTTAGCTGATTGGTGAGATTTGTAACTTCTCCTAACCTTTGATTTACTTCACGATGAAGTTGAGCATTTTGTATCGCGATAGCGGCTTGATCGGCAAAAACCTGCAGCAAGTCTACATCATGCTTGGTTAACTTTCCCTCGTATT
Organism: Ammoniphilus sp.; assembly: GCA_041640415.1. Lineage (GTDB taxonomy): Bacteria > Bacillota > Bacilli > Aneurinibacillales > RAOX-1 > YIM-78166. Next base: position 2,608 of record JBEQAI010000097.1, read on the forward strand.
GATGAATTGTCAGGACGCCAATTCGCGTTTCACCTAGGGAAACGGGGACCGAGGCTAAAACATTAACCCATTTTGTATCTTCGGCGCTGTGAAGGATCAGATAATTATCTTGCGAAATATTGCTCATGTCTTGATAAATTTCCGTTCTGGAATTATAAAGTCTGGGACGACCGTCCTGGAAAACCTTTCCTGTAATAGACTCTCCACTCTTTATTTTAAGAGAATAGATATCTTGGTTGAATCCGACTGTCGTCTTAGGAATCAAATAATTCTTCTCAGCATCATAGAGCTGAAGGAACCCTGCATGTGCCGTAGGAATGACGGCTAGGGCATTGGTGATGATTTTTGTCAGCAATTCGTCCAAGTCAAGAGAAGAAGTGATCGAACGAATACTCTCCACCATGCTTACCAATTCTTTTGCTTTTCTTTTCACTTCCTCCTGGGCAACCAAGACGGAAAAAAGAAGATGAAGATGCTCGAAGTCTTCCTTTTGGAGAACGATCTTCTGATCAAACATGGAGAGAATGACTTGATAATGATCGGGGTAAAAAAGAGATAGAACGCTCTTCTCCTCATACTCGAGGAAGCAAAATGCATCCTCTGCGTTTCGTGTAGAAGGGAAGGGAGGCGGCTGAAGCAGGGTCCCCTTCGTATAAATTAAGATAGGCTCTATATTTTGCGGTTTACAAAGCCAAATTTGATAGGGAATGTCCGTTAACTTCTTGTCTAAATACTGAATGATTCCTTGATTCCAATCCATGGTCCAACCTCCTCCGGTGTGGTTATCAACATTGTAAACGCTTAAACATTGTTTAAATGCACATTGAGTTAATTATAAAATATTTTATAATATTAAATAAATAGGAAAAAGGGGGAATTAAATTTGGAACAAGTCTTGCAATTGGCAAATAGCTTTCCGCTCTGGATTTTTGCCTTACTCGTCGTGAGCGTCGTGATCTTTCAGGCCCTCATGTTTATCAGGCTTTGTACAAAAGCGAGTTCATCCGTGGGAATGACTTCTGCGGAGGTTCGATCCGCGATTCGAGCAGGGGCGATTAGTTCATTCGGGCCTACTCTGGCCATCGTATTTGTTGCGCTTTCCCTCATGACCTTAATCGGTGACCCCATGACTTTAATGCGTATTGCGATTATTGGATCTGCTGCGATTGAAACCGTAGGTGCGAGTCTTGGTGCTAAGGCAGCTGGAGTAGATCTTGGATCTCCCGATTTTACGGCACAGGCGTTTACTGCGGCGGTTTGGGTGATGTGTCTTGGTGGAATGGGCTGGTTGCTATTCACCGCACTTTTTACGAAGTCTCTAGGGAAAATACAAGAAAAAGCGGCTGCCAAGAGCAATAATGTAACCGTTTTAAAATCCATCTCTTTAGCAGCTATGATAGGGGCCTTTAGTTATCTAGGAGGCAGCGAAATGGTGAAAGGTATGCAACAGTCTATCGTATTAGTTGTTGCCTTTATCGTCATGCCTATTATTATGTCGATTGCCAATAAGCTGCATTTAAACTGGTTAAAGGAATGGTCGCTTGGATTGGTTATTGTTATAGGGTTATTCGTAGGTTACTTCATATCTTAAAGGGAAGGGCAGGGAAGATAATATGTCAATGGAGACTGCAGAAAAAAGCTTGAAAATGAGTGAAGGTGTTGTGGGGACGTCAATCGATTTTGAAACCTTTCACAAGAAATCGCACTTTTGGGGCCGTTTGACGATCTGGTCCGTTATCCTTCTAACGCTAATGGTTCCTCTTTACCTTTCCTTTGGACTTGGCTTCCATCCCGGTTGGGTCATTATTCTTTCAGGTTTCGCTGCCTATGCATCCATTGTTGCTTTTGTCTGGATCGTTGAACCGATCAGCTATTATCCCGTCCTAGGGGTTTCAGGGACCTACCTTGCCTTTTTAACAGGGAATATCGGAAGCATGTGCCTACCTTGCGCTTCGGTTGCCCAAAGTGTGGTGGGTGCAGAGCCTGGAACGAAAAAGGGGGAAATTACCGCCACGTTGGCCATCGCAGCCGCCTCAATAACGAATGCGGTCATCCTGCTATTCGTTATCCTTGGAGGTTCCTACCTACTAACTCTACTGCCAGCATCGGTTACTAGTGCCTTTAAATTTGTTCTTCCTGCTATATTTGGGGCTGTTATCGCACAATTTGCCATACAAAAGCCTATTTGGGGAATCGTTGGAATTGCCTTTGGACTCTTTGTTAATCTGGGTCCCGTACCTCGTGCGTTTCAAACCTTCTTATGCATCCTTGGAACCATCATTGTTTGTATGCTGTTGGAGAAAATGAAGGCTCAAAAAGCACAAAAATAAGCTTTACGTGATATGGAGGAGAACATGAGTAAATATAAAATATTACAATTAATGGAAAGTCAACAGTCGGAATTTACGGACATGGCTAAAAAGATTTGGGAGAATCCGCAATTAGCGTATGAAGAAGAATTTGCCTGTCAATTACAGATCGCCAAGCTAAAGGAAGAGGGTTTTCGCATTCAAACCCCGGTTGCAGGAATTGCAACTGCCTTTGTCGCCGAATATGGCTCAGGTAAACCTATTATTGGTATATTAGGTGAATATGATGCTCTCCCTGGACTTTCTCAAACCGTAGATGTGGTTCAAAATCCTATTGTTTCTCAAGGCCCTGGACATGGATGCGGTCATCATTTGCTTGGTACAGCGGGAGTCGAAGCGGTCATTGCCTTAAAGAAGGTGATGGATGCGGAAAAACGGGCTGGAACGATTCGCTATTACGGTTGCCCAGCTGAGGAAGTCCTGTCGGGAAAAAGCTATATGGCCCGAGCAGGTGTCTTTGATGATTTGGACTGTGCTTTAACCTGGCACCCGGGTACGTCCAATATTCCCGTGAATATGAGTATGCAAGCCTTAGTATCGATTAAATTTCATTTTAAAGGCATTCCGGCACATGCTGGACAATCCCCCCATGCAGGAAGAAGTGCATTGGATGCCGTTGAGTTGATGAATGTGGGAGCGAACTATCTGCGGGAGCATGTACTGGATGGCTCCCGGATCCACTATGTCATTACCAACGGAGGACTTGCTCCAAATGTCGTGCCGGAGGACGCTAGTGTGTGGTATTTCTTGCGAGCGGCGACCAAAAAGCAGGTCGATGATATGCTGCGAAGAGTAGAAAAAATAGCCCAGGGAGCAGCCCTGATGACGGAAACGAGCGTAACTTCCGAACTATTAGCAAACATCTACCAGACCCTGCCCAATGAAGCGTTAAATGATTTAATGGTTGAAAATATGGAAATGGCCGGTCCGTTTCCATTCAGTGAAGAGGAGCAGGAATTCGCACGTAAACTAGTGAGTACCATTCATCAGGACGAAGTAGGAGAGTTGCTGCCGGTTACTCCGATTAACGATAAATCATTGTATGGTAAATCCATGGGAGGTTCATCCGATGTGGGGGATGTCAGCTGGATTACCCCGCTAGGGCAAATCATGACCACTTGTGCGCCGAAAGGGGTAGAATTTCACACCTGGCAGGCGACTTCTTCATTTGGTTCGTCAATCGGATTCAAAGGGATGCATCTGGCAGCCAAAACCATGGCTTTGACAGCCCTTGACCTTCTTGAAAATAAAGATCAGGTATTAGATAAAGCCAAACAAGAATTTCAGCGAAGTACCATGGGAAAGCCTTACGTTTCGGGGATTCCGCAAGAGCTTCAGCCGCCTGTAGGAGTATAGTTGAAGATGACCCTCTACCAAGTTTGGTGGAGGGTGTTCGTGATACAGTCCGAATCGACCTGGTCTGGGAAGAGGTTCCTCTTACTTAATGGATGTTTTTGCTCCCATACCTGGAATGATTCCAAGAAGTTGGAGCACCTGAAGTACCGCGAGCCCGCGTTTCGTGCCCTGAACCTGGCGGACCGCTCGTTTGAGGTACCGCAAGCCCGTGGTTCGTGCCCTGAACCTGGCGGACCGCTCGTTTGAGGTACCGCAAGCCCGTGGTTCGTGCCCTGAACCAAGCGGACCGCTCGTTTGAGGTACCGCAAGCCCTCGGTTCGTGCCCTGAACCAGGCGGACCGCTCGTTTGAGGTACCGCAAGCCCACGGTTCGTGCCCTGAACCAGGCGGACCGCTCGTTTGAGGTACCGCAAGCCCTCGGTTCGTGCCCTGAACCAGGCGGATCGCTCGGATGGGGTATGGAGATGGACTTTTCAAATAATTGTTGACGAATATGTGCAATGAGAGTAAGATAATTTTAATTAATTAAAAATTACATATTTCGCGGATGATGATTGTGGGAGAGACCGAATGATGATTTATTCGGCACCGAAGGAGCAAGTCCCAAAAAAAACCTTGGGATTGAATCTCTCAGGTAAAGAGTACCACGATTGGACGCACCTCTGGAGAGAGCGATTAAGCCACCAAAGGGGATACTTCTGCCAATGTCAGAAGTGAAACTCTCAGGTAAAAGGACAGAGGAAAGGTAGAATATTTTTTATTCTACTTTTCCTCTGTCTTTTTTGCGTTGGGGAAAGGTGGGAAAAAGGGGTGAGAATATGAAGTTGAGTATAACGGAAGCCGCACAATTCGAGCTGCAAAAACTTAAAATTCCGGATGGGATGGCAGTACGTTTAGATGCAGATTTATCGGGTTGCTGTACGTGGAATTTCACGGTAAAGCTGATCCTTGATGAACAGAGGAGAAATGATTCCTCCCTTACGGAGGGGAATGTCCCCTTTTTTATTGATCATTTCACCAAAAGATATTTAGGCGAAGAACTGTTGCTAGATTTTGAGGCTTCTGCTGGTTTTACGATCAAAAGCGAAGAAGATGTTTTTGCTTGCGAATCAAATGGAATCTACCAATTAACGACCTAGGGTCAAAATATTAGGGGGTTACGAATAGGATGACTGAAAAACTGGTAAAAGAAGTAGATGTACTTGTCATAGGTTCAGGCCCCGGTGGTTATGTGGCGGCTATTCGGGCGTCTCAACTCGGAAAAAGCGTAACCATCGTGGATAAAGATACAGTTGGCGGTGTTTGTTTAAATCGGGGATGTATTCCTTCGAAGGCCTTGATCTCAGCAGCGCACCGTTATGAAATCGTAAGGGAGTCAGCCGAACTCGGGATTAAAGTGGAAGGGGTTCACATCGATTTCAGCAAGGTCCAGGAATGGAAAAAAAGTGTAGTTAATAAGTTAACGAATGGCGTCAGTTCTTTATTGAAAGGAAATCGAATAGCAAAAATAGCTGGAGAGGCATCTTTTATTCATGAAAATGAAGTGAGAGTGACCCATGGCGAGGAGGAGACGTTTTATCGGTTCAATCATTGCATCATAGCCACGGGTTCTCGGCCGGTTGAATTAAAAGCTTTTCCTTACGGGGGAAGGATCCTGTCTTCCACTGAAGCACTAGATCTTCAAGAAATCCCTAAACGTCTGGTTGTGATCGGTGGAGGCTATATTGGGATGGAATTAGGGCAAACCTACGCTAAGTTTGGGACCGAAGTGACGATTCTAGAGGGAGCGGACTCGATCTTGCCGGGATTTGAAAAAGAAATGTCTCGTTTTCTAGGGCGAAGCTTGAAAAAGCTGGGAGTCCAGGTGTTCACTCAGGCCATCGCACAAAGTGCTGAACAGACGGATACGGAAGTGACGGTTACCTTCACCGCAAAAGGAGAAGAGAGAAAAGTAACCGCCGATTACTTATTAGTCACCGTGGGGCGTCGATCCAATATTGATCAATTAGGGCTTGAAGCTCTTCAATTGAAAACAACGGATCGCGGGTTAATTGAAGTCGACCAGCAGTGCAGAACGAGTATTCCCCATATTTATGCCATCGGCGATATTGTAGAAGGACCGGCGTTAGCGCACAAAGCGTCGTATGAAGGAAAAGTAGCCGCCGAGGTTATTGCGGGGGAGGAAAGCGTCGTTAATTATAAAGCGATTCCCGCTGTTGTGTTCTCTGATCCTGAAATAGCGAGTGTAGGATTGAATGAGACTCAAGCGAAAGATCAAGGATACACGCTTATGATAGGGAAATTTCCCTATGCTGCGAATGGTCGTGCCTTATCTCAGCATGCGGGCGATGGATTTGTAAAAATCATTGGTGATAAGGAAACGGGTTTGGTGCTAGGGGCGCAAATTGTCGGACCTGAAGCTTCCAATCTGATTGCCGAAGTGGCCCTAGCTATTGAGGCTGGAATTCCTTTAAAAGAGATTGCCCATACGATTCATGCTCATCCCAGCTTAGGGGAGATCGTGATGGAAGCGGCTGAAGGCGCGCTTGGCGAGGCGATTCATCAGATCAGTAACTCGAAATAAATTAAATTTTTTGGAGGTCATTATGGTGAAAACGGGAACTTTGGATGTTAAACGAGGAATGGCCGAAATGCAAAAAGGCGGCGTCATTATGGATGTCGTGAACGCTGAACAAGCAAAAATTGCGGAGCAAGCCGGGGCGGTAGCTGTTATGGCCTTAGAACGGGTTCCATCGGATATCCGTGCGATGGGTGGAGTAGCTCGTATGGCTGATCCCAGCATTATAGAGGAAGTGATGAAGGCTGTTACAATTCCGGTCATGGCCAAAGCCAGGATAGGGCATATCGTTGAAGCTAAGGTCCTTGAAGCTTTAGGGGTAGATTATATAGATGAAAGTGAAGTCTTAACCCCAGCGGATGAAGTGTTTCATATTAATAAAAAAGAGTTTACGGTTCCTTTTGTTTGTGGGGCCCGGGACTTAGGAGAAGCTTTGCGAAGAATTGGAGAAGGAGCATCCATGATTCGGACCAAAGGGGAGCCCGGTACGGGTAATATTGTAGAAGCTGTCCGGCACCAACGGATGATACAAAGTCAGATTCGAAAAGTGCAAGCGATGTCCTATGATGAGTTAATGGCAGAAGCCAAACATCTAGGGGCACCTTATGAATTGCTCGAATGGATTCATACAAATGGGAAGTTGCCCGTGGTGAACTTTGCTGCCGGTGGAGTGGCTACTCCTGCTGATGCTGCCTTAATGATGGAACTGGGATCGGACGGTGTCTTTGTGGGGTCCGGGATCTTTAAATCCGAAAACCCGGAGCGTTTTGCCAAGGCGATTGTCGAGGCGACCACTCATTATCAGGATTATGATTTGATTGGGCAATTATCCAAAAACCTAGGAACGGCTATGAAAGGAATCGAAATTTCCCGTCTTCTCGAAAACGAGCGGATGGCTGTTCGCGGTTGGTAAACGCTGCAATGAAGGATGTGAAGTTGAAAACTCTCCTTCACATCCAAACAATCTAAATATCGAGTTGGAGAAGAAATGACGATGACAGAATTCAAAAAACTTGATCAAGAAAATATTCGATCCGTAAGATTTTGCTCCAATAATAAACAGCATCGCGTGTTCGGCTACAATAGCTTGAAATGGTACTGCAGTGAATGCGGAATTCAATGGGCGGTCGATAGTTATTCGGGCAGCATCCAGTCTTATCAATACTTGGTGGATGGTACAAAGGAATTGCTTGAAGAGGTCTCTGTGGAGACGTTTTTGGAAAGGAAGGAACAGTATTAAGATTTAAAATAAACTTGACAATATATTGTCTATAATTTAATATAATAAATAAGTATTGAATTTAATAAATGCGATTGATTATTG